>JAEZBA010000413.1 GCA_023430245.1 Pseudomonadota bacterium | reverse complement strand
GGCGAGAACTGCCCCGGCATCGGATTGCAATACGGCCTTGTCCTCGATCGCCACAATTCGCCCTAGGCTGCGGTGTTGAGCGCCGACGGCTTGGCGCCGGTCGCAACTCCGAACGCAGGCCGGGTCTCCATCGCCTGCATCCAGCGCTTCAATTCGGGGAAATCCGGCTTCTCGATCGGAAACTCGAGACAACGCTTGACGATGGGGGCGAGCGCAATGTCGGCCAGCGTCAGCCGGTCGAGCGCGAAATAGGATTTGCCGGCGATATGCCCGTCCAGGATCTTGAGCTGAGCGACGAGATCAGCGGATTGCGCGGCGAAGTCGGCGGCGCGCTTGTCCGGCTCGTTCTTGGAATCCTTGAACACCGCCACATACGGCGTATTGAGCGACGCAAGCAGCCAGTCCATCCAGCGCTCGACATAGGACTTCTCGGCCGGGGTCGATCCGGTCAGCGCCGGCTTATGCAGCGCCGAGAGATAGCGCAGAATGGTATGGCTCTCCCAGATCACCGTCTCGCCGTCGATCAGCGTCGGCACCTTGGAATTCGGATTGAGCTTCTTGTATTCCGGCGTCTGCGTATTGTTGAACTGCCGCCCGTAATCCTCGCGAGTATATTTCACCCCAATCTCTTCCAGCACGAAGAGTACTTTCTGGACATTTCCGGACGTCTGTCGACCCAGCAACTTGATCACGCGATCTCCTCCTTGTTAAGCGATGTGGATGCGGCGGATGCGGCCCCTTTTTGCGCACGTGACGCAAACAGGAGCACGAGCAGCCCGGCACCTCCGATAAAATTGATGACGATAGTGACGATATTCGTGCCCGGCGGAATCATCAGCATGATTCCGAAAACGGCAAACAGCACGCGCTCGACCATTCCGATCGGCCGCGTCGCATAGCCGATGATCGCCATCGAGACGGCGGTGGTGCCGACGAAGGCCGTGACCACCGCGAGCAGCACTTCGGTCCAGCTTCCACGCAGCATCATGGCCGGCGAATAGATGAACAGAAACGGCACGATATAGGCGACCCAGGCGAGCTTCACCGCGGCCCAGCTGGTGCGCCACATATCGGCGCCGGCGATCTTCGCCGCGGTGATCGAGGCCAGCGCCACCGGCGGCGTCACCATCGACAGCATGCCGAAATACAAGATGAAGAGATGGGCCGGGAGTTCTGCGATTCCAGCATCGACGAGCGCGGGCGCCAATACGGTCGCTAGCATGATGTAGACCGCCACCGTCGGCATTCCCATGCCGAACACGATCGCGATCACCGCGGTAATGGAGAGCAGCAGGAACCGGTTGCCGCCGCTCAGCGACATCGCATCGGCGGCGAGCGAGAAGCCAAGACCGGTGAGACTGATCAGCCCCATCAAGAGACCTGCGGCCGCGGTGATCAGGATCAGCGGCGCGGATTGAATTCCGGTCTCGACCGCGGCCTCCACCAGTGCGCGCGCACTGATGCGCTGACCGCCATAGGCGCGCAACGCCGTCACGAGCACCAGAACGCCGATCGCCATCAAGGCTGCGATCTGCGGACGGGTCTGAAACGCGAGAAAGGCCACGAACAGCGCCGCGAACGGAAGGAGGAAATGCGCGCCGCTGAGAAACACCAGCCGAAAACGCGGCACCGCCGATGCCGGCAGGCCCGCGATCCCGGATCGCGCGGCGATGCGATCGATCTGCACGAAAATGGCCGCGTAATAAAGCAGCGCCGGAACCAGCGCTGCGACCATGATCTCGGCATAGGGCACGCGCAGGAAATCGGCCATGATGAAGGCGGCCGAGCCCATCACCGGCGGCATCAATTGCCCGCCGGTCGAGGCGGTGGCCTCGATCGCGCCGGCGGTTTCAGGTTTCAGGCCGGTGCGTTTCATCAGCGGAATGGTGACGACGCCGGTGCCGGCCACGTTCGACACCGCATTGCCGGAAATGGTCCCGAACAGCGCCGAAGCGCCGACCGCGGCCTTTGCGCTGCCGCCGCGGTAGCGGCCAAAGCCCGACAGCGCCAGGTCGGTCATGTATTCGCCGCCGCCGGTCCGGCGCAGCAGCTCGCCAAAGAATACGAACGGGATCACGATCTCGAGCGCGACCCGCAACGGCAGGCCGAGCAATCCGTTGGGATCGAGCAGCAGATAGATCGCGAGACGGTCGGGCGCGATGGTCGGCAGACCGATCCAGGGACCGATCAGCGCCGCGCCGATGAACAGGCAAACGACGATCATGATCGTGAGCCCGACAACGCGGCCGGTCAGCGCCAGCAGTCCGACCAGCACCACCACCGCCAAAACCACCAGCCAGGCCGGACGCATCGAGGCGACGATGCTCAGCTGCGGATAATCCCAGGCGACGAACGCCATCAGTCCGAGCAGCACGAATCCCGCCAGCGTGACCGCGACCCGCAATGGCGAGCCCGGCACGAACAGCATCGAGGCCGCAATCGCAAGCGACAGCCCGGCCGCCAGCGCCAGCGGCTGTTCGGTGAACAGCACCAGGTCGGCATAGCGGTGCAATTCGGTCAGCCAGGCGAGCGACAGCAGAACCAGCAGCAGGCCGAGAATCCGCGCGACCGGCCCCGCTTGCAGCGAGGCCGCCATCTCGTCCTGATTCTGCTCCGGCTTACCGGTCACTCCGCTCCCCTCACATGAGCGCCGATGCCGACCCGATCCCGGAATTCGCGGCCAGCACCACCCTCAGTTGGTCTTAATGTTGAGCGCCGCCGCAGCTGCCGGATGATGCGGAAGCTGCTTGTAGGGCCGCGCAACGGCCTGCGGCGTCATGCTGCCGAGCACCTTGTTCCCCTTGGCGATGTCGGCGCCCTTGTCCATCAGCGTCTTGGCCATGGCGGTGACCGCGGCATCCGACGTCTTCGGACCCGTCACCAGCACATAATCGTAGGCTATGGTCGAGATCGGCGCGGGCGCACCGACCACCTTGTCTTCCGGCTTTACCTCGAGAAGATAGGCTTCCGGCGCGATCGCTTGCATGCGCGCGACGGCCTCAGGCGACGTATCGAACGGCAGCCAGAGAATGCCGCCACCGGCCGAATCCGCCTCCACCACCTTGCCGCCGCGCAGCGCGAACAACGTCGCGTCCACCCGCCCGGCGACCAGATCATCGACACCGTTGGCAACGCTCGCGACCGGCATCAGCTTCACATCGTTCTTGGTCAGGCCGCCATTGGCCAGCGCGCCTTCGACATAAGGCAGCAGGCTCGCTTGCGCGGTCAGGCCCCAAGCCACGCGCTTGCCTTTCAGGTCGGCGATCGACTTGATCCCGGAATCCTTCTTCACCATGAGCCCGACCGGGCTCGGAAACAACGCCGCGACCAGCCTGATATCCTTCTGCGGATTGCCCTTGAACGGGCCGGTGCCACGGATGGCGTCGCCCAGATCGGGCATCACCACGGCGGCGACATCAAGCTCGCCGGAATTGACCAGCGGCAAGTAAGAGGTCGGACCGCCGAAGGCCTGTACGGTGGTGTTGATGTCGCCCGCGCTCTTGAAGGCCTGCGCCAGCGCGGCATTGACGCCGTAATTTTGCGAGCCCTGCTGACCGGCCGCGAAACGTACCGTGGGCGCCTGCGCCTGAACCGTCGCAGTCGCAACGAGCAGCGTTCCGGCCGCAATGGCAGCCGTCAGCAAGCGTGTCCCTGTCATGTCCGTCTCCCGCAAAGATGATTGGGCCGATTACTTCTTCAGAGGCTTGTAGGCGATGCAGTCGATCTCGATCTTGGTATTGATGACAGCGCGCGCCTCGACAGTGGTCCGGGCCAGGATCGCATCCTTGAACATCTCGCCGAACACCTTGTTGTAGCGGCCGAAATCGCGAGTATCCTGCAGATAGGTGGTGGCACGCACGACATCTGCCAACGTCGCACCTTCATGCGCGAGAATGCGTTCGATGGTTTCGATGGTGGCGCGTGTTTCGACCTCGATCGAACCCTCGATCATGTCGTTGTTCGCATCCTTGGCGACCTGCCCCGAAACGAAGATGAAGTCGCCGGCGCGCACCGCGGGATGGAACGGCAGGTTCGGGTTCTTCTTGCCGATCGGATAGACATCGGCGCGTTTGTTTTTCGTCACGTCATCCATGGCCACGGCCTTTTACGAGAATGCGCTGGTCTCGATGATGTCGACGCCATTGACGCGGTCGACCAGATAGACGAGGCCGCGATCGTCAACCGTCACGTCGTTCGACGAAGGTCGTTCGGCACCGGGCGCCGGATCGGGCATGTAGTAACCGACTTGGCGCGGCGCGTAGGGGTCGGCGAAATCCACCAGCCGCAGTCCTTGCGCGAACCATGCGAAGGGAACGATCGTGCCGTGGAAGCGCTCCGACGGCTGATGGCAACCGGTCATCGGCGGCTGCGGCGCGCCGTCGATGTCGAGCCCCGGCACCTGCCATGTCGCAATCGACACCGGCAGCTGTTCGTTGGTGATGTCGTAAACCCAGGTGAAGCTCGGCGCCGCAGGCCACAGCTTGGCCACATCCTCGTCGGCAACGATGAGGATATCGCGGCCGCGCAGCTTCTGCGGCATGCGCAGGCAGGTATGCGTCGGATGCGGATAGACTGGCGAGGTATTGACGCCGGAAATCGCTTTCGGCTTCGACATGTCCGAAATGTCGAGAATGAAGAAGCCGTGATGCCAGTAGCTGACATAGAGCCGGTCGCCGAAGCGCAGCGGATGGTGGCAGCGCGGCGGCACCCAATTGTCCCACGGATATTGCTCACCGCCCCCGGTCCATTGCCCGGGAATCCACCAGCGGCCGACTTCCTGCGGCTTCGCCGGATCGGCAAGGTCGAGGATCATCACGATATTGCCGACATAACCTTCGGCGGTCGGCGAAATGTAGGCGTAGCGGCCGTCGAAATCGAAACGGTGGACGCCACCGCCCTTGGTCAGCCACTTGGTAATGAGCTTCGGATCGGACGGCTTCGACACATCATAGATTGCAAGACCGCCGCCGAATTCGGCGGGACCGGTCTGGCCGAACTTCTCATGGTTCACGACCATGATTCCGTTCGACACCCGCACCTTGTGCGAATGCCAGCCTTCCGGAACGTCGATAGTGGCGAGATGCTTCGGATTGGCGGGGTCGCGCACGTCGACGATAGTGGTCCCCGACGTCGGACGTTGGTGCCCGACATACATGATGCCGTTCTCGACCCAGACCTGGCCGCCGCCGGGACAATCGATATGCGAAACCAGCGTAGTATTGGAACGCGACAGCAAACTTCACCTATCCTTACGAGTGCAGACCGCCTCTCTGAAGCAACAAAACGGCCCCGCCACAAGCGGGGCCGAATGGCTATCTCCGATCAGACCAGCAACTCGACAGCGTCGTTCTTGTTGCGGCCCCACTTCTTGTAGAGATCGAGCGACTTCAGCACCGGCTCATCGCTGGCGACGAACAGCAGCACCGGATCCTTGTCGGAGGTGTTGACGTGCTCGCACCAAGAACCACCCGGCACCGCGAGCGTGTCGAACTGCTTCCAGTCAAAGCGCTGGCCGTCGACGATCGAATAGCCCTGCCCTTCGAATGGCGCGACCAGAAGATTGGCGGTCTGCCGCAGCGGCAGCGTCTTTTCGCCCGGGCGCAGCATCTGCGCGAAATAGGTCATGGTCTTGAACACCGGCTTGCCGGTGGTCGGATCGACATATTCGACCATCAGCGCCTCATAGGGATCGCCGTCCCAGTCCTTATGGCGCTCCAGCAATTCGCGCATCATCTCCCAGCGATAGACGAACATCGGCGAGGAGAAGCCCGCACCGCGCTTCTCCTTGCTGGCAAAGCGCGGCATCAGGCCGCCATAGCCGTAGATGCGCTGCGAGTAATCCGAGGTGAAACGCTCGCTCTGCTGTTTCAGCGGCACGACCTTGCCGTCGATTACCTCGGAATAATTGTGGTCGAAGTGGACGGCATTCAGGGTCTCGACCAGCGGGAAATCGAGCACGGAGAGATTGAGTGCCGTTTCGTCACCGACGGTGCCGTGATTGTGCCAAGTGTCGTTCGGCGTCAGCACCATGTCGCCCGGACCGAACACAATATTCTCGCCATCGACGCCGGTGAAGTTGCCCTTGCCCTTCAGGCCGAAACGGATCGCATTCGGCGAGTGTTTGTGCGGGGGCATGATCTCGTTGGCGTCGTTCAGACGGTACGCCGTGTACATGGTCGAGACCGTCGCGCGCTTCGGCGCCAAACCGGGATTCATCAGGACGAGCGAGCGACGCTCGGAATCGTCCATTTTGATCAATTCGACTGCACGGTCCAGAATTGGTTCGATATCTTCCGCGCAGCGCCAGAGATACGGAATGGCCTTTTGCGGCGCCATCAGAACGCGGTCTTCGTCGTTGGCCACGTCCTTGGTCTGCGCCCAGTAAGGGAACATGTTTTTGGCTGCGACATCGTCGTAAAGCGCCTTCATCGCTGCATCGCGATTGGGCAGGCGGTGGACATTTGCGGGTGGGTTCATGGTCATTCTCCGCCGGATGAAGTCGGACGATCTGACAAAAAGCTAGCAAAGCTGGTCCGCCCGTCAATCGCGCAAATCGCACCAGTTTGCAGAAATGGTGCGTATTGGTATACATTTTCCGGACCAATGGATCGGGCGGAGCCTGCAGTGGACGAACTCTCTCACGGCATGACCATCTCGCCTTCGGTCGCGCGTGACACGTCGCCGCGCCCCGAAGCGAAGCTGCATTATCGCGATGCGGCGGAGCGCATTCGCGCAATGATCGAGGGCGGCCGATTACGCGGCCCCGGACGGCTTGGTTCAGGTCGGCTGCCGTCCGAGCGCGAGTTGTCGGAAGAACTCGGCGTGAGCCGTCGCGTCTTGCGGCAGGCCCTCGGGTTGCTCGAAGCCGAGGGCCGCATCAGCCGGCAGCACGGCCGCGGCACCTTCGCAACCGATGCGCGGCACGCAACCGAAAGCTTGGTCCACGAAATGTCGCGGCTGACCAATCCGGTCGATACGCTGGAAGCGCGTCTCGCGGTCGAGCCGATGCAGGCGCGGCTTGCGGCCCTGCGCGCGACCGGCGGCGACATCGACCGGCTGTTCGAAGCGGCGGATGCCAGCCGCGACGCGAGAGACCCACTATCCTATGAAAAGGCGGATGCGGCTTTCCACCGGCGGATTTCAGCGGCGGCACGCAACCCGCTGCTGATCGCAATTTTCGACGCCATGCTGGAAACGGCTCTGGAAGGAGCCTGGCGGCACGGCCGCGAAACCGCGCATTGCATCAACAATCAGGCGGTCTATGCCGCCGATCATCGCAAGATCGCGAACGCGATCGCCGAGCGCAATGCCGCGCAGGCGGAAGCCGCGATGCGCGCCCACCTCACCGGGGTGCAGAAGCGGCTGATCGAGCACGCTTTCCCCGGGATGGTGGCGGCGGAGTAGCAAGAGCGCGCAGCACGTCCTTGCGGAATTTCCGGTCGCGCTTGAGGTGCCACTCGCGGCTCATCGCGTCTTCGCGCGTCTCAAAGCTTTCCGAATACAACAGCGACCACATGCGGCCGCGCGTGGTTCGCGCGCCTTTCCCTGCATTGTGCTGCTCGAGCCGGCGCGCGAGATCCAGCGTCCAGCCGACATAGGAGATCGGACCGCGCGGGGTTCTGGTGCCAAGGATATAGACGAAAGGCATGAACTTAGTCTCGCCGACATCCGGAAGATGCCATGCGAATCTAACTGAGTCGTATCCACATTCGCCAAAGCCCGCGATGAGGGCGTTACGCCTTACCTTGGCGTTGACTCCAGCCCGGTCGTCGCAGCGCCACTGTCCTCCCTGTTCCGGATCTTTGAGGCATCGCGGCGGGTCTCCAGGCAGGTCTGCAACTGAACATAGCTTGGGATGCCGCCGACGGTCGTGGTCTTGATGCAGCTTGCGCGGTGCTCCGCCGGGAAACCGGCCCAATTGTCGCGTAGCGCGTCCCGGGCTCGCGTTTCCTGGTCGATGCAGATCTGGCGCGAGGCTTCGTTGCTCTTATCGCGCATGGCCGCCTCCGGCCGAGTCGCCCCGCGGCAGGTCGGCTCGACGTCGAAACCCGGAACGGCGTCGGCGCTATGGGCCGGACCGACCGGTAAGGTCAAAACACATGCAACGAAAACGGGGAGAGCAAAAATGGCGCTGAAGCGGCTTTGCATGACAATGGTCCATGGCTGTCGACTGGTTGGAACTGAACGCACAAGGTCAGTTCCGGTTTCCAGTGTCCGGCTATCGTTCCGTGCTCGCTGCCGCTGAGCGCCCTTATTTTGGGCACGCCATATCCGGAAACCTCCCAGATCTGCCCCTCAGCAGAACGCCGCTCACAGCGTTCATGCGGACGCCATTACTCAGCCGCGCTCTTCGCGCGTAGCTGCGGCAGGCCGATAATATCCCGCGCCTCCGCGGGCGTCGCAGGCTCGAGCCCGAACTCCCGGATGATGCGCACGATGCGCTCCACCAGTTCGACATTGTTGGCAAGCCGGCCCTTCGAATAATATAGATTGTCCTCCAGCCCCACCCGCACATGGCCGCCGAGCAGCAGCGACTGCACCGCGGCATTGAGCTGCGCGATGCCAACGGCGCTGACGTTGAAGATCGCGCCTTCCGGCATCATCTCGACCATCTGCTGCAGGATCTTCGGGGTGTAGGGCATGGCGCCCTGAAAACCGCGATGCACGTTAAGCACGAAGTTGACGAAATACGGCTTGGTATCCAGCCCGGCATCGAGGCAGGCCTGCACGTCCTGCAACAGATGGGTCGGCGAAAACACTTCCCATTCCGGCTTGATGCCGCGCTTCTGCATTTCCTTCGCGAGATACATGCAGCGCGTCGGCGAGGTATTCATCAGGATCTCGCGGCCCTCATAGGTCGCGATGATGGTGGTCGGGTCGAGGGTGCACATCTCTGCCCCCGCCTCCATGCCCTTGATGCGCTCCTCGAAGATGATCTCGGGATAGCCGTTCGGTCCCTCGCGCACAATGTCGCCGTTGATGCCGCCGCCGGTCGAGTTGTTGATGATGATGTCGCACTTCTCGCGGATGCGCGCATTGATGTCGCGATAGATATCCGGATTACAGGTTGCCAGATCGTCCGGTCGGCGCGCATGCACCGCAACCAGGCTCGCGCCGGCATTGTAGCAGCGGAACACGTCGTCTGCGATTTCCTGCGGCTGGGTGGGCAGATTCGGATTCTGAGCCTTGCCGGCCATGCCTCCGGTCGGCGCAATGGTAACGATGACCTTGTTCGTGCTCATAGGCGCGTACTCCCTGACCGCACGGGTTTGTATCCCGCATCCATACCATTTAGTATGGACACCGGCCGAGCCGTTTGTCAATTTGGCAAGCGTTCAAAGCGGGTTTTGCCAATGCGAATCGTGATCGTGGGCGCCGGTCCGGCGGGACTTTACCTGTCGCTGCTGCTGAAACGCAGCGGCCTCGACCTTTCGCTCGACGTGATCGAGCAGAACGCATCCGATTCCACCTTCGGATTCGGTGTCGTCTTTTCCGAGGATGCGCTTGAATTTCTCAAGGAGGACGATCCGGCGATCTTCAACGCGATTACGCCGGAACTCGAGCGCTGGAGCGGTATTGCGATCCATCACCGTGGCGAAACCGTCATGCTGGACGGGATCGGCTTCACCGCCATCGGCCGGCTGCATCTCCTGCAGTTGTTGCAGAAGCAGGTGCGCAACGAAGGCATCGCCGTGACCTTCAACCACACGGTGAGCGACCTGTCCGAATTCGCCGATGCCGACATGATCGTCGGCGCCGACGGCGTGTCGTCGCTGGTGCGGCGCTCCGATGAAGCCGCATTCGGCGCGAGTGTGTCTTATCTCACCAACCGCTTCGCCTGGTTCGGCACGACGAAGGTGTTCGACACCCTGAGTCAGACCTTTCTCGACACGCCACACGGGCCGGTCAACGCTCACCACTACCGCTTTTCCCCGGGCATGAGCACGTTCCTGGTCGAATGCGGCGAGCAGACCTTCTTCGCGGCAGGGTTCGACAGGATGAGCGAGGACGAAACCCGCTCCACGCTGGAGCGCATCTTCGCCCAGACGCTGGAGGGTCATCCGTTGATCTCGAACCGCTCGATCTGGCGGCAATTCCCCATCGTCCACAATCAGCGCTGGTCCGCTGGCAACAAGGTGATCCTCGGCGATGCGCTGCACACCGCGCATTTTTCGATCGGCTCCGGCACGCGACTTGCGATCGAGGACGCCATCGCACTGGCCCGCGCGATCAAGGCCAATCCGCGCGACGTGACGGCTGCGCTTTCATCTTACGAAGCGCAGCGCAAACCGATCCTCGACAAGCTGGTCAGGGCCGCCAATGCCAGCGCCGAATGGTACGAGAGTTTCGGAACGTATATGGCGCTGCCGCCTTATGACTTCGCCATGTCGTATCTCTCGCGCACCGGCCGCATGGACATCGAGCGCATCCGCAAAGTGGCGCCGAAGTTCGTGGCAGAATGGGAAAAGCGGAAACAGAGCGCCGTGTAATCACTCCCCACCCTGCCCTATCTCCCCGTCATCCTGAGGTGGCCGCGAAGCGGCCCTCGAAGGATGAACGCCCGGCCGTCGCCCTTCGAGGCTCACACGCAGCCAAGTTCACGCTGGCTGCGTAAACTGCCAGTAATGCTCGCTCCTCATGGTGACGTGCCAGAGCCGGTGGCGGCCGCTATTGCGGCTTCAGCCCCATGCCGCCGGCGATCATGTTGCGCATGATCTGGGAGGTGCCGGCCACCACGGTGGCGATGCGTGAATCGCGGTAGTGCCGCTGCATCGGATATTCCATGCTGTAACCGTTGCCGCCGTATATCTGCATACCGAGATTGGCGACCTTTACATAGACTTCGGAGGCGAACAGCTTCGCCATGTTGATTTCGTTCATGGCGTTCTTCCCGGCGTCGACCATCCAGGCGGCGCGATACATCAATGAGCGCGCCGCCTCGACCTCGGTCTGCATGTCGGCCAGCATGTGCGCGATTGACTGGAAGTTCCCGATCGGGCGGCCGAACTGCTTGCGCTCCTTGGCGTACGCCAGCGCCAGATCGACCGCTCCCTGCGCCGAGCCGACATCGCAGGCCGCGACCGTGATGCGCTCGGTCTGCAGGCCGGACAGGAGACAATCCCAGCCCTTGTTGACGCCGCCGATCAGCTGATCCTCCGGCACGCGCACATTGTCCAGCGTGACCTCATAGGTGCCCATGCAATAGCGCCCGAGCATATCGAGCTTCTTCATCGATACGCCTGGACGATCGTTGTCGACCAGAAATAGCGACATGCCCTGCCGGTAATGCGCATCCATATCGGTGCGCGCATAGAGGCAGATCACGTTGTCCTTCGCGCCCGCACCCGATTGCCAGACCTTGTGGCCGTTGAGAATCCAGTCGTTGCCGTCCTTGCGCGCCACCGTGCGGATGGCGCCGACATCGGAGCCGGCATCGGGTTCGGAAATGCCGATGGAAAACTTGATCCGGCCCTCGATCTGCGCCGGAATCCACTTCCGCTTCTGTTCCTCGGAGCCCTTGCGCGCGACGGTCAGGCCGCAGAACAATCCGCCGGCGTAAGCCATGACAAGGTCAGCGCTAGTCTTTCCGATCTCTTCGGAGACCAGCGCAAGGTCGAGCACGCTGCCGCCTGAACCGCCGAGGTCTTCGGGGAACGGCAGGCCGAACAGACCGGCCTCGGTCCAGGCTTCAAACAATTCGTGCGGAAACGACTTCTCGCGGTCGACGCGCGCGACATAGTCCGGTGTTGCGACACGGTCCATCAGCTTGCGCACAGAGTCGCGCAGAAGGATCTGCTCCTCGGTGAATGAAAAATCCACGATGCTGCTCCTATTATTGTTCTTCGTAGCTCCCTCCTCCGTTCATCCCCGCGAAAGCGGGGATCCAGTCCTTAACTCTGGGTCCCCGCTTTCGCGGGGACGAACGGATAGATTTGCGAATGCGAAGTTGTTCTACCCCGCGCTCTTGCCCAAATAAGTCGCCATCACCCGAGGAT
>JAEZBA010000385.1 GCA_023430245.1 Pseudomonadota bacterium | reverse complement strand
GTCCGGATGTAGTCCTCGTTGAGCACTTCGAGCAGCGAGGAACGGATCATGCGCGCCACCACCGAGCAGTAGCGGTAGCCGACCGCCATCGCCGGCCAGATCAGCTGCGTGAAGTTCGCCCAAGGGTCGACGTAGAACGGCGTGAACGTGATGGGCGGCAGCCAGTTGAAGAAGGCCAACAGGCTCAACATGATCAGCATGCCGAACCAGAACGACGGGATCGACAGCCCGCCGATGGTGAGAATGCGGATGGCGTAGTCGATCCAGGTGTCGCGGTACAAAGCCGCCAGGGTGCCCATCGGTATCGCCAGCAGCACCGCGATGATGGTCGCCATCAGCGCGACCTGCATCGACAGTTCGAGGCGCAGCGAGATTTCCTCCATCACCGGCCGCTCGGTCCACATCGATATGCCGAGGTCGCCCTTCGCCATATTGACCATCCACTCGCCGAACTGGGTGAGCAATGGGCGGTCGAGGCCGAGGCGCTTGCGTTCGGCTTCCACGACTTCCTGGGTGACGTTGCCGCCGTCGCCGCGGAGCTTCACCTCCACGATGTCGCCCGGCACCACCCGCAGCATGAAGACCACGAGCACCGCGACGCCGAGCAGGGTCGGAATCATCAAGAGCACGCGGTTGACGGTGTAGCGCAGCATCGGGAGGTCTTTCGGAGCGGAGAAATCCATCTCCCCGCAGCGGCGGGGAGAGGGAGGGTGAGGTCAGGAGTTCAGCCAGACGCCTTCGAGCTGCGCACCGAGGTTGTGACTGGGCGACATCTGCCACCCCATCAGGTTCTTGTGCGTCAGCACGATCCGATGCCACCAGAACAGCGGCTGCTGATAGGCCTGCTCGAACAGCCGTTTCTCCAGAGCCCGGATGTGAGCCTTGCGCTTTTCCGGATCGGTCTCGCGCAACTGCATCTCGTAGAGCTTGTCGATCTCCGGATCGTTGGAGCGCGACAGATTGAGCGGGTTCTTGTCGCGGGACAGGAACTTGGTCATCGACAGCGTCGGATCGTCGTTGAACAGGTTCGAGAAGTCGATCGCCACCTCGAAATTGCCGCTGTTCATCGCCGCGATATAGGGCGCTGTATCCGACTGCTTGTGTTCGGCGGTCACGCCGATCTGCCGCCACTGATCGACCAGGAAAATGCCCGCCGGGGTGTAGGGCATTGCCAGGTTGCGATTCCAAAGCGTGAACTTCAGATTCTCATGGCCCGCTTCCTTGAGCAGCTTGCGCGCTTCTTCGCGGGACTTCTTGATGTCTTTCGAGAAACCCGGAAGCTTGACCAGTTCTGCCTCCGGTGTCGCCATCGGCGAGCCGGGCCGGACCACGCCGCCAACCGAACGCAGCGTGGAAATGCGGGACAGCCCCTGGCTGCCGCCCCAGCGATCGATCGCCATCAACAAAGCGCGGCGGACCCGCACGTCGTCGAATGGCGGCTTCTCGACGTTGAAGGCGACCAGTAGATTGAGGGTCCAGCTCGATTCCTCGACCCGCAGCTTGTCGCCCATTGCCGCCACCAGACGATCGCGCTCCGCCGGCGAGACGCCGCGGAATTCGCCCAGCACCTGACCGCCCTGCAGGGCGTTCAGCATCGCCGCCGCCTGCAGGGTGAAGATGCCGCGGTAGGTGTCGAGATAGGGCAGGTCCTTCTTGAAGTAGTTTTCGTTGCGCTTGCCGGCCACGTGGCTGCCCTTGACATGCTCGACGAAGGTGAAGGGGCCGGTGCCGTTGATCTTGGTCCGCGGCAGCGCTGGATTTTCCGCAAGGTCCTTGGCGGCGTAGATCACGTTCCATGGGCTTGCGAAATGATCGAGCATCGACGAATTCGACGCCTTCATCTTGAACACGACCGTCAGCGGGTCGGGTGTTTCGATCGTGTCGATGTCGGCGAAGGTCGCCTTTCGGTTCGACACCACGCCTTGTGGCGGATTGCGCAGGCGGTCGTAGGTCGCCTTGATGTCGGCGGAGGTGAGGGCGGTGCCATCGTGGAACTTGACGTTCGGCTTGAGCTTGAAGGTGTAGCTCATCTGATCGGGCGCAACCTGCCAGGACTCCGCCAGGTCGCCCTCGATTTCGGGGAATTTGTCGAGATTGTAGCGCAGCAAGGTCGAATAGAACGGCGCGACGAGATGCAGCGTCGCGTAGGTGTCGCTGGCATGCGGATCGTAATGCGGCGCTTCGGCGCTGATTGCGAAATTGAGATTGCCGCCGCGCTTGGCCTTTTCGGCCTGGGCATAGGCCTTAGTGAAGTCGAAATTCAGGCTGCCCATGCCCAAGGCGAGCGCCCCGGCGGTCCCTTTCAGCGCAGTGCGTCTTGATATCTTCATTTGTATTCCTCCCTTTCGTCGGCATTTTTGCCGTCCGTCATTGCCAGTGTCGTCCCACTTTATCGTCGATCGAACCTCATACCTTGATGCATGCCGCAAAGTGACCCGGCCGCTTCTCCTCCAGCGCCGGCACGACCTGCCGGCACTCTTCGCTTGCCATCGGGCAGCGCGTATTGAACACGCAACCCGAGGGCGGCGACAAGTGTGAGGGCAATTCGCCCTTGATCAGCCGCGGCTCGCGGCCTTTCTCGATGGTCGGATCGGGGATCGGCGCCGCGTCGAGCAGCACCTTGGTGTAGGGATGCAGCGGCTCGCGATAGATCGCATCGCGGTCGGCGACTTCCATGACGCGGCCGAAATACATGACGACGACGCGCATCGAGATGTGCCGCACCACGGCGAGGTCGTGGGCGATGAACAGATAGGCCAGCCCAAGCCGGCGCTGCAGGTCTTCCAGCAGATTGATGATCTGACCCTGGATCGACACGTCGAGCGCCGACACCGCTTCGTCGCAGACGATGAAGGACGGCTCCATCGCCAGCGCGCGCGCGATGCCGACGCGCTGGCGCTGACCGCCCGACAATTGGTGCGGATAGCGTGCCGCCATTTCCGGACGCAGGCCGACCTGTTCGAGCAGTTGCGCGACGCGCGCGTCCTCTTCCTTGCGGCCGGGCACCAGGCGGTAGACATGCAGAGGTTCGCCGATGATCTGGCCGACCGTCATGCGCGGATTGAGCGACGAATAGGGGTCCTGGAAGATCACCTGGATCTTGCGGCGTACCGCCTTCATGTCGGCGGCGCTGGCGGCCGACAGGTCCATGCCCTCGAACCGCAATTCGCCGCTGGTTTTGTCCTCCAGACGCAGGATCAGCCGGCCGACGGTGGTCTTGCCGCAGCCGGATTCGCCGACGAGGCCCAGCGTTTCACCGGGATAGATGTCGAACGAGACATCCTGCACCGCGCGCACCGTACCGCTGGCGCCGCGCAAGCCGCCGCGCACCTCGAAATGCTTGGTGAGATTGCGCACCGTCAGCAGCGGCTCGCCGGTCTTGGCTTCCTGCTGCTGCGACCCGGCGCCGGCCGCGGCCCAGGTGAGCTTGCCTTCCGCGATTTCCGCAATGCGGTGACAGCGCGAGAGCCCGCCGGTGTCGGTGCGGATCAGGTCAGGCTCGGTCTCGCAGATCGCGATCTTGTAGGGGCACCGCGGCGCAAAACGGCAGCCGGGCGGCGGCGCCGCGGCATTGGGGGGTAGGCCCTCGATGGTCTCGAGCTTGTCGCCCCGCGGTCGGTCGAGCCGGGGCACCGATCGCAGCAGCCCCATCGAATAGGGATGGCGCGGGCGATGGAAGACGTCGTCGGCATCGCCTTCCTCCACCAGACGGGAGGCGTACATCACGATGACGCGGTCGGCGTATCGCGCCACCACGCCGAGATTATGCGTGATCACGATCAGCGCGATGTTGAGCCTGCGCGACAGGTCCTTCATCAGTTCGAGGATCTGCGCCTGGATGGTCACGTCGAGCGCGGTGGTGGGCTCGTCGGCGATGATGAGCTTGGGATTGCAGGCCAGCCCGATCGCGATCATGACGCGCTGCCGCATGCCGCCGGAGAATTGATGCGGATATTGCTCGAGCCGGCGTGCCGGATCGGGGATGCCGACCAGCCCGAGCAGTTCGATCGCGCGGGCGCGCGCCTCCTCCGCGGTCATGCCGAGATGGATGGTGAGCGGCTCGGTGATCTGCAATCCGATGGTCAGGATCGGATTGAGCGAGGTCATCGGCTCCTGGAAGATCATCGAGATTTCGCGGCCTCTGAGCTCGCGCATCTCCTCTTCTGAGAGCATTAAAAGATTGCGGCCGTTGAACATCACCCGGCCTTTGGGGATGCGGCCGGTCAGTCTCGGCAACAGCCGCATGATCGACAGCGCCGAGACCGACTTGCCGGAGCCGGACTCGCCCACGATCGCGACCACCTCGCCGGGGTCGACATGAAACGACAGCCCCTCCACCGCGCGGACCACGCCGCGGGAGGTCTGGAACTGCACATGGAGGTCATCGACCTCAAGCAAGGATGAGGCGGCCGCTACGCCCGCCCGCTCCTGCGTCTCCACCCGCTGTTCGATGGTGCCCACCGATTATTTATTATTATCCCAATGACAGCCTATACCGGATCGTGCGGTGAAAACCACCTCGAAAACCATCCCGGGGGCTGGACGGAATCTGCTATGAGAGCGGGGTGCGGGAAAACGCCGCGGGAGAAGGTTAACGTTGCGATGAATGGCGCTTTTTTCGGTGACTTGCTGCAGACGATCTCGGATCGCGGACGAAAACTTCTGACGCGGCGCACAAACGCGGTCACCCGGTCCGCCGACTTTGTGGTGCTGTGCGAGGACCTACTGTCCGGCCGGGGCGAGGCCTCCGGGGTGGCGCTAGCCCGCGAAATCCTCAATCGCTATGCGGCGCTGACCATCGGCCCCCGTACCGCATTCTTCGAAGCGCTGGCCCAGCAATTCGGTCCCGATCAGGCGCGGATGGAAAAAGCGATCGCAGCCTGGCAGGCCAATCCGAACGACATGACTGCAGGCGAGGTCCACCAGGCCGCCGAGCCGCGCCGGCAGGAACTGTTCCGCAGGCTCAACCTCGCGCCGGGCGGCACCGCAGCGCTGGTGCGGATGCGCGAACAATTGCTCGACGCCATGGCGCACCGCCGCGACCTCGCGGTGGTGGACGCCGATTTCGTGCATCTGTTCTCGTCCTGGTTCAATCGCGGCTTTCTGGTTCTGCGGGATATCGACTGGTCGACACCCGCCAACATTCTCGAGAAGATCATCAAGCACGAGGCGGTGCACAAAATCCGGAGCTGGGACGATTTGCGCCGCCGGATCGATCCGGACGACCGCTGCTGTTTCGCGTTCTTCCATCCCGCGCTGATCGACGAGCCGCTGATTTTCGTCGAGGTCGCGCTGACCGCGGACATGCCGGGCTCGATTGCGCCGATCCTGTCAGCCAGCCGCCCGATACTCGACGCCAATCAGGTCGATACAGCGACCTTCTACTCGATTTCCAATTGTCAGCGCGGGCTTGCCGGCGTGTCGTTCGGCAATTTCCTGATCAAGCAGGTGGTTGAGGAAATTTCGAAGGTCAATCCGCGCCTGAAAACCTTCGTGACGCTGTCGCCGGTTCCGGGATTTGCCAGCTGGCTGAAGCGCGAGCGGCAGTCCGACTCGTCCCGGGCGCTGACGCAGGACGACCTCAACGCTCTCGCCAATCTCGACATCGAGGGCTGGTGGCAGGTGGCGGAGACCCGCGAGCCGGTCGAGGAGCCGCTGAAGCGGGCCGCAGCGTGGTATTTCATGCATGCACGCAACGCTCGCGGTCTGCCGGCCGATCCGGTCGCTCGTTTCCATCTGGGCAATGGCGCGCGGCTCGAAAAGATTCACTTCCTCGCCGATTCCTCCGAGAACGGCATGCACCAGTCCTATGGTGTCATGGTCAACTACCTCTACGACCTCGACGATATCGAGAAGAACCACGAGGCTTTTGCCGAGACGCGCACCGTGGTCACGTCCAACGCCGTCAAGAAACTGGCGCGGCCCGGTCCCACCGGCGATCTCATTCCTGTGTCCAACAAAGCCTGAAGACCTAAATCATGAATCTGTTTGAAACGATCCGCTCGCGCATCGCGTCGCCGGCGCGCCTCTTCATCGTCAAGGCCGACGGCACCACGCTATCCTATGGCGACATGCTTGTACGCTCCGCTCAAATGGCAAATGCGCTGGTGCTGGCCGGCGTCGAGCCGGGTGATCGGGTCGCGGTCCAGGTCGAGAAGACGGTCGAGAACCTGCTGCTCTATCTCGCGACCCTGCGGGCCGGTGCGGTCTATCTGCCGCTCAACACCGCCTATACGCTGACCGAGCTGGATTATTTCATCGGCGATGCCGAGCCGAAGCTCGTGGTCTGCGATCCCTCAAAGCGCGAGGGACTTGCGGAGGTTGCGAGCAATCGCGGCGTTGCATCGGTGGAGACGCTGGATGCGAAAGGGCAGGGGAGCCTGATCGACGCCGCCGCCAAGGCACCGAAGGAATTTGCCGATGTGCCGCGCGAGGACGACGACCTTGCCGCTATTCTCTATACGTCCGGCACCACCGGCCGGTCCAAGGGCGCGATGCTCACGCATCGCAATCTCGCGTCGAATGCCGAGACATTGAGGGATTACTGGCGCTTCACCGATCAGGACGTGTTGCTGCATGCGCTGCCGATCTATCACACGCACGGCCTGTTCGTGGCCAGCAACACGCTGATGTTCGCCGGCGGCGCGATGATTTTCCTGTCGAAGTTCGACGCCGACGAGGTCATGCGCTATCTGCCGAAGGCGACATCGATGATGGGTGTGCCGACCTTCTATACGCGCCTGCTCAAGCATCCCGGCCTGAC
>JAEZBA010000324.1 GCA_023430245.1 Pseudomonadota bacterium | reverse complement strand
ACCAGCGAAGCCGCGATGGCCAAGATGCATGCAACCGAAGCGGCGCAGCGCGTGATCGACCGCGCGGTGCAGCTGTTCGGCGGGCAGGGCGTCACCAAGGGCGTCAAGGTCGAGGAACTGTATCGCGAAATCCGCGCGCTGCGCATCTATGAGGGCGCGACCGAAGTGCAGAAGGTCGTGATCGCGCGCGAAGCGTTGAAGACTTACGCCGCTGAAAAAGCGGTGAATAAGTAACGGGCGAGGAAAGTGCAGATATTTTCAGGAGCTCGGCAATGGTGGCTTCCAGCATGATCCCTTCGAAATACAAGGATACGTTTGCGCGCGACAATCTTCCGCCGCAGGACCAGTGGCCGGAATTCCTGTTTACGCTGCCGGAACTGCAATATCCGGATCGGATCAATTGCGCGACCGAGTTCGTCGATAACTGGGTCACGTCGGGACAGGGCGATCGCGTCGCGATTATCACGCCGACCGAGACGCTGACCTACGCGCAGCTTGCCGAACGCATCAACCGGATCGCCAATGTGCTGACCCGTGATCTCGGCATGGAGAGCGGTAACCGGGTTCTGCTGCACGCGCCGAATGGCGCGACCATGATCGCGGCTTATCTCGCGGTGATGAAGGCGGGCGGTGTCACGGTCGCCACCATGCCGCTGCTGCGTGCGAAGGAATTGTCCTATACTTGCAAAAAGGCGCAGATCAGGCTGGCGCTCGGCGACGCACGGTTGTCGGCCGAACTCGACAAGACCAAGGCCCCGGCCTCCAACCTGGAGCGCGTGGTCTATTGGGGTGGCGGCGGACCGGACTCGCTCGAAGCCTTGATGAACAAGCCCGGCTACGAGACCTTCGACGCGTTCGACACCGCTGTCGACGATGTCTGCCTGATCGCATTCACCTCTGGCACGACCGGCGAGCCGAAAGGCACCATGCATTTCCACCGGGACATGCTGGCGCCTTGCGACTCCTATGGCAAGCATGTGTTGGAGGCGTCGCCGGACGACCGCTTCATCGGTTCGGCGCCGCTCGCCTTCACCTTCGGGCTTGGCGGTCACGTGCTGTTCCCGTTCCGCATCGGTGCGGCCACGATCCAGCTGGAGAAGGCGCCGCCCGAAGAGCTTCTGCCCGCGATCGCGAAATACAAGGCGACGGTCTGCTTCACCGCGCCGACCGCGTATCGCGCGATGATCCCGCATCTCGGCAAGCATGACATCTCGTCGCTGCGGATTTGCGTCTCCGCAGGCGAGACCATGCCGAAATCGACGTTCGAAGCCTGGCACCAGGCGACCGGCATCAAGGCGCTGGACGGCATCGGCGGCACCGAGATGATGCACATCTATATCGGTTCGCCTGTGAGCGAGGTGCGTTCCGGCTCCACCGGAAAGCCGGTGCCGGGCTATGTCGCAAGGGTTGTCGACGACAGTGGCAACGAGGTGCCGCGCGGCACCATCGGCCGCCTTGCCGTAAAAGGGCCGACCGGCTGCCGCTATCTCGCCGATGCGCGCCAGACCAAGTATGTCCAGAACGGCTGGAATTTTCCCGGCGACACCTACGTGCAGGATGCCGACGGTTATTTCTGGTATCAGGCGCGATCCGACGACATGATCATTTCGTCCGGCTACAACATCGCCGGTCCGGAAGTGGAAGAGGTGCTGCTGTCGCATCCGGCGGTGGCCGAATGCGGCGTCGTTGGTGCGCCGGACCCGGAGCGCGGGCATATCGTCAAGGCCTATATCGTGCTGCGCGACGGTCATGCGGGCGACGCCACGCTGACCAAGACGCTGCAGGATTTCGTCAAGAACACGGTTGCGCCGTACAAATATCCGCGCGCGATCGAGTATGTTGCCACGCTTCCCCGCACCCAGACCGGCAAGCTGCAGCGCTTCGAACTGCGAAAGATTGCGGAATCGGGCGCGGAGAAGATGGCGTCGTGACAAATACCAGTTTTCGATCCGTCATCCTGAGGTGCGAGCGTCGCTGGCAAGTTTACGCAGCCAGCGTAAACTTGGCTGCTTGCGAGCCTCGAAGGATGGGCGGCCCAGCATAACGCAATCTTACCCGCGTCCTTTGAGGCTCGTCGCTTCGTCCCGAGCACCTCAGGACGACGGGACCGAACGCCGCGCAAGATTTTTCCAGGAGAATTCCCGTGTCGGACACTGCCATCAAGTCACCCGCAACCAACACCATCCTCAATCCCGCCGGCTGGCCGCAGCCGAAGGGCTATGCCAATGGCATCAAGGCGCGGGGCGAGATGGTGTTCGTCGGCGGGATGATCGGCTGGGACATCCACGGCAAGCTGCCGCAGGGTTTCGTCGCCCAGACCAAGCAGCTTCTGGAAAACATCGTCGCGGTGCTGAAGGAAGGCGGCGCAGGACCGGAACACGTCGTGCGCATGACCTGGTATGTGACCGACATCGACGCCTATCGCGCCTCGTTGCCGGAACTCGGCAAGGTCTATCGCGAGGTGATGGGCAAGAATTTCGGCGCCATGGCGCTGGTGCAGGTCACGTCGCTGGTGGAAAAGGACGCGCTGCTCGAAATCGAGACCACTGCCGTCATTCCGGACTGAGTGCCGCGCGGCGAGGCCGGGACTCCCTTCCGATAGCCGGTGCGGGTAGGGTGCGCCCGACGAAAGGGCGAACCGGAGCCGCCGCCTTTGCTTTCATTGTTGAATCGCGTGAGTCTCAGCGCCGCGATCATCGCGGTGTCGGTGCTCGTGCATCTTGGATTTGTCGGCGCCATCGTGTTCGCCGAGCGGCGGCATCTGCCGCCGTCCGGCTTGCAGGCCATGGACGTTGATCTGGTGCCGCCGGAAGAACTCAAGCCGAAAAAGGAAGAGCCGCCCAAACCGCCTGAGCCGCTGAAGCTGCCGGAACCACCAAAGCAGGCCGACCTGAAGCCGCCGGAGCCGGTGAAGCAGTCGCTGCCGCCGCCGGCGCAGAGCCTGCCGCCCAAGCCGCAAGCCGGCTCGGGCGAACCCAAATCCGAGACGGCGGGCGAACCGGAACAGGCAGCGGCCCCGCCGTCCGAGCCGAAACAGGCTGCGATGCCTCCCCCCAAACCGGATATGCCGCAGGGCGGACCGGCGGGCGAGGGCAAGTCGAAGCTGACGCCGGAGGAGATCGCGTCGCTGCGCGCGCAAATCCAGAAATGCTGGAAGCTGCCTGTCGGCATCCCCGGCATGCTTGGCCTCGAGGTGGTGTTGCGCGTCTCGTTCGGATCGAAGGGCCAGCTTGCCGGGGCGCCGGTGCTGCTGCAGGCGCCCGCCTCCGAGCGCGGTCCCATGCTAGTCGGGATCGCCATGAATGCGCTCCAGGGCTGCTATCCCTACAAGCTGCCGCCTGCGAAATATGCCGACTGGAAGACGCTGGACCTGAAATTCAACGCGACCGGCATGCTCGGGCTCGCCCCGCCGGTGAAGCTGCCGAAGCGGGCGAAGGGATGACGCCGCCTTATTTTAAAGATAATATCTTTACTACCTTTCCGCGGTGCGCTAGCCTTCAGGCGTCTAGGGACGGAAAGGCTGAAAACAGCCGTGAATACACAGGCCAAGCTCATTTCCCGATCGGGCGAGCCGTTCGTGGCCGGTCGCTCCGGCTCGCTGTCGGCGCAGATCGTCTCGGACGTGCGCGATGCGTTGACCGAGAGGCGGCTGAGGCCCGGTGATCCGATCGGCACTGAGAAGGACCTCGCCGCGCGCTATGGCGTCAGCCGGATCGTGGCGCGTGACGCGCTGCGCACGCTGCAGGCGCTCGGCATCGCCGAAATTCGGATGGGCAAGGGCGGCGGCGCACGGGTCGCCCGCGGCAATCCGCGACTGTTTGCGGAGGCGCTGGCGGTGCAACTCGATCTCACCGGCGTAACCGCAGCCGAGGTGATGGATGCCCAGCGCGCAATCGAAACGCTGGCGGCCGAACTCGCGGCCGAACACGCCACGTCCGCCGATCACGCGCGGTTGCGCCGGCTGCTCGATGAGGCCGAAAGCCTGATCAATGACGGCGATGCGTACACGCGGTCCTGCCGCGATTTCCATCTTGCGATCGCCGAGGCCTCGCATAACCGCGTGCTGGTGGTGCAGTTCATTTCGCTTAATCACATCTCGTGGCCGTCTCACAACCGGACCCTCACGCCGGAAGTTTCGCGCCGCGTGCTCGCGGTGCATCGCGAACTCGCCGCTCTGATCGAGATGCGCGATGCGGCGGGCGCGCGAAAGCTGATGGACGATCACGTCAAGAT
>JAEZBA010000281.1 GCA_023430245.1 Pseudomonadota bacterium | reverse complement strand
CGCGAAAATCGACCCCCCTAAATCCAGGCGCCGTGCACAGGCGGACCGCCGCACCATCTTGATGCCGCATTGCCTCGTATCGTCGGTACGAATCTTGCCACTTTCACGAGGACGCACGGTCGAAATCCCGTCGGGGCCATTGCCAATCTGGCAGCCTCGGTCTTAATTCGACCAGTCGAAGGGCTCACGGACCAGCGCATGACCGACCGGCCGGACCTCTCTCACCGTTGGAATCGCCGTACGTTGCTGCGCCATCTCGGCCGCGGCGCGCTGGGCGCGGGCGCTGCCTTCGCGGCGACGCGGGCCGAGGCGCAGGATCAGGTGCTGCAGCTGCTGATGGAGCAGACGCGGCGTAGCGATTTCGGACAGACCTACGATTCGGGCATCCGTTCGGTGCGGATGCCGAAATCGTCGCTGCCCACTTTGTCGCCGGCCACCGTCCAGACCACCGAGGCCGCAATTCCCCGCTACGAACAGCTGGCCTCGCAAGGCGGCTGGCCAATGGTGCCGCCGAACGAGCGGATGCGGCTCGGCAATCGCAGCAAGGCGGTGATCGCGCTGCGTCAGCGTCTGATCGCGGGCGGCGATCTCGCCACCAGTGCCGGCGTCTCCGATGTGTTCGATTCCTATGTCGAGGCCGGGGTGAAGCGCTTCCAGGCCCGGCACGGGCTCACCGTCGACGGCCTGGCGCGCGAGGCGACGCTCGCGGCGATGAATGTGCCGGCCGAGGCGCGGGTCGCGCAGTTGAAGACCAATCTGGTCCGCCTGAAGAATCTGTCGGGAAAGCTCGGGCCAAAATTCGTGATGTGCAACATTCCGGCCGCGCAGATCGAGGCGATCGAGAATGGCGTCGCGGTGACCCGCCACACCGCGGTGGTCGGCAAGCCGGACCGTGCGTCGCCCGACATCAACAGCCGCATCGTCGATGTGAATTTCAATCCGTTCTGGACCGTACCGGTGTCGATCGTGCGGCGCGACCTGATCCCCAAGATGCAGGAGGAGCCGGATTACCTCACCAAGCAGCGGATCCGCATCATCGACGCGCGCGGCAACGAATTGCAACCGACGCAGATCGACTGGAATACGCAGGAGGCTGTCAACTACAAGTTCAAGCAGGATCCGGGCGACTTCAACTCCCTCGGCGCGATCCGCATCAATTTCCCCTCCGCTCACGGCGTCTACATGCACGATACGCCGTCGCGCAACCTGTTCGGCGAAGACTTCCGCTTCCATTCGTCGGGCTGCGTGCGGGTGCAGAACGTGCGCGAACTGGTGACCTGGCTGCTGGCGGGAACGCCGGGATGGTCGCGCCAGCAGATCGACGACGTGATCCGCTCCGGCGACCGCAAGGATGCCCGGCTGCGGGCCGCGGTGCCGCTCTATTGGGTCTATGTCACCGGCTGGGCGACGCCGGACGGCGTGGTACAATTCCGCGACGACATCTACGGACGCGACGGGATCGGCTCCCCCATCAGCCGCGGCTAGGCAAAGGTGCGCGGCAGACGGGCATGACCGAGTCCCGCGAGGTTCTGTTCGAGTTCACCGCCGTCGGTGCGGTGATGAAGGTGTCCGCCATCGATGCCGCCACCGGTATCGAGGTGATGGTGATGGGGCCGGTCCACGCCTCCCGCGCCGATCTGCAGAAACTGGCCCTCGCCAAACTGCGCAGGCGGCTGCAAGGTCCCGATTCCCGATAGCGTTTCTGCGATATCGAAACCGTCATCCTGGGGTGCGAGCGATAGCGAGCCTCGAAGAAGCGGCCACCGGTGGGGCCGTCGCCCTTCGAGGCCCGGCCGTGCGGCCGGGCGCCTCAGGGTGACGGATTCCCGCTAGATATTGCGGCTAAACGCCTGATCGAAGCTATCGCTTGGCGGCCGACCGGCTGTCGTGTTACTCCGCTCGCTCCGGGACGCCCGAATGGCCAGAGCCCGTTAGCCTGAAGCCCAAGGAGACCAGCATGTCGGCAACCGATGCCGCCGGCGCTGAGCGCAGCGATATGTTCACCGCCACGTTGCGCGAAAGCGACCCCGAAATCGCCGCCGCGGTCGCGAGCGAACTCGGCCGCCAGCGCGACGAGATCGAGCTGATTGCGTCGGAAAACATCGTCAGCCGCGCCGTGCTCGAGGCGCAGGGTTCGGTGCTGACCAACAAATATGCCGAAGGCTATCCCGGCCGGCGCTATTACGGCGGCTGTCAGTTCGTCGATATCGCCGAGCAGCTCGCGATCGACCGCATCACCCGATTGTTCGGCTGTCAGTTCGCCAATGTGCAGCCGCATTCCGGGGCTTCGGCCAACGCCGCGGTGTTCTTTGCGCTGATGAACCCGGGCGATACTTTTCTCGGTCTGAACCTCGCCGCGGGCGGACATCTCACCCACGGCATGAAGATCAATTATTCCGGCAAGTGGTTCAACGCGGTCGCCTATAATGTGCGGCCCGACGACCACCGCATTGACATGGACGAGCTGCGCACGCTCGCACATCAGCACAAGCCGAAGGTCATCATTGCCGGCGGCTCGGCCTATCCCCGGATCATCGACTTCAAGCGGTTCCGCGAGATTGCCGACGAGGTCGGCGCCTATCTGTTCGTCGATATGGCGCATTTTGCCGGCCTCGTTGCCGGCGGCGTGCATCCGTCGCCGTTCCCGCATGCGCATGTGGTGACCACCACGACCCACAAGACGCTGCGCGGTCCGCGCGGCGGCGTGGTTCTGACCAACGACGAGGAGATCGCCAAGAAGATCAATTCGGCGGTATTCCCCGGCCTGCAGGGCGGGCCGCTGATGCATGTGATCGCGGCGAAAGCCGTCGCCTTCGGCGAGGCCTTGCGGCCATCGTTCAAGGTCTACGCGAAGAACATCGTAGAGAATGCGAAGGCGCTCGCCGAAACCTTGAAGTCGGCCGGCTATGACATCACCTCGGGCGGCACCGACACGCATTTGATGCTGGTGGATCTACGCCCGAAGCGGCTGACCGGAAAGGTGTCGGAAGCGGCGCTCGGGCGCGCGCATATCACCTGCAACAAGAACGGCATCCCGTTCGATCCGGAGAAGCCGACGATCACCTCGGGCATCCGGCTCGGCACGCCGGCGGGCACCACCCGCGGCTTCGGCGTCGCCGAATTCAAGCAGGTCGGCGACATGATTGCCGAGGTGCTGGACGTGCTGTCGCAGAAGCAGGCGGACGAGGATTCACTGGTCGAAGCCGCGGTTCGCGACAAGGTGAAGGCGCTGGTCCAGCGGTTTCCGATTTACCAATAGGCGAAACGCGTCATGCGCTGTCCGAGCTGTGGCAGTCTCGATACCCAGGTGAAGGACTCGCGTCCGACCGAGGATTCCAACGCGATCCGGCGCCGCCGGGTGTGCCTGACCTGCCAGTTCCGCTTCACCACGTTCGAGCGGGTGCAGTTGCGCGAACTGGTGGTGATCAAGCGCAACGGCCGCCGCGTGCCGTTCGACCGCGACAAGCTGATGCGCTCGCTGCAGATCGCGCTGCGCAAGCGCAATGTCGACCCCGAGCGGCTTGAACAGCTGGTGTCGAAGATCGTGCGCGAGCTGGAGAGTCTGGGCGAAAGCGATATCTCCACCGACGCGATCGGCGAGGCGGTGATGGCGCATCTGCGCGAACTCGACGATGTAGCCTATGTCCGCTTCGCCTCGGTCTATCGCAATTTCCGCGAGCCGAAGGATTTCGAGACGGCGCTCGCCGAACTCGCCAGCGAAGAGGATGGCAAGGCCGTACCGCCGCAGCGCAAGTGAGCGCCGTGCCCGACGGACCTTGCAACTGTTTGTTGAAGTCTCGGCACGGTGTTATGATTGTTCGATGATGCGTGACGAGACCATCGCTAGACTGAGAAGCAACGCTACCGCCCTTCAGGAGCGCGGCGCGACGGCGTTGTATCTATTTGGTTCCACCGCGCGCGACCGGGCGCGCAACACAAGCGATATCGACATCTTCATCGACTACGATCCGACGAAGAAATTTTCCCTGATCGACCTTGCCGGTCTCAAGAATTTTCTTGAAGACGAACTTGCGACGACGGTCGATGTGACGACGCGGGACAGCCTGCATCCTCTGCTTCGGGAAGGGATCGAGCGGTCCGCAATTCGCGTGTTCTGATGAACCGGCCGCTGCTTCCTGCGATCGACGATATCCTGGAGGCCATCGCCGGAATCGAGGAGGCGGTCGCGGGCAAGAAATTCGCGGATTTTGAATCAAACTGGCTCTTACGCCGCGGGATCGAGCGCGCGATCGAGATC
>JAEZBA010000245.1 GCA_023430245.1 Pseudomonadota bacterium | reverse complement strand
CTGGAAACCCATATCGGCTGAAATCAGAACCGTCCCTTCCAGCACGGCACCCGGCACGACCTCGGACAAGGCAACGCGACGCAGGCGCATCGCCACGCCACGGCGCCACGAAAAATGCCGCTCCAGAATCAAGAGATCGGAGTTTGGCGCCAAGGCACAATCCACGACGTCGAAGTCATCGCTCGGCTTGACCGAAAATTGACCCGGTTTGGGTCCGCCGATCAGGAACGCGCGGATATTCTTGGCTGCATCCAGGCCTCGCTCCGATATGGCGATCAGCGTGCCCGCAATCGGCGTCCCCTTCGGCGCGACCACAAGACACTCGATGCCCTTGTTGCTCGGCAGCTTCGCAAATTCGGGCGGCACCGGCACCAGCGTGGCCCGCGCCATCAAGCCGCGCTTGCCATAGTCGAATTTCAGAATGCGGTGCACCCGCTCGAGCGACACGTAGACAAAGCCGCCGTCCTCGGCGAGCGCCTCGGTATCGTACCAGCCCCGTGCGGTGATCGGCCGGCCATCGGCGTACAGCATCGGCGCGATTTGCGCATCGGCGATCCCGACCGGCGCATCGCCACGATAGACGATGCGGCCGCGGATCCAGTCGGCCTTGTCGTTCACGGCGAGAAAGTTGCCATTGTCGGACACGCGGATGCCCGAGAGCCCGCCGAACTGCTTATGCGACGACGAGAGTTCAAGCCCGCCGCGAAAAATCAGGTTTCCGAATTGACGGCGTTGCGGCTCGCGTGGGTCGAACGCCTCGATCGGCTTGACCTGAATTTCGAGCTTGGTGGGCGGCGTTGCAGGCGCAGACGGCAAACGCTGCGCCGAAGCCGGCCATACGCATAGCAGAAGGCTCGCTGCGATCAGCGCCCCGCGACAGACACTGCGATGCATCACGAATGCAGCCTGCGGCGCGGGACACGCCGGGCTGAAGCAGCCGCGGCCGCGCTCACGTCATCGTCAAACAATTCGGCGAGCTTTTCGGTCATCGCGCCGCCAAGTTCCTCGGCATCGACGATAGTGACCGCGCGGCGATAATAGCGGGTCACGTCGTGGCCGATCCCGATCGCAATCAGTTCGACCGGAGAGCGGGTCTCGATCTCCTCGATCACCCAGCGCAGGTGGCGCTCGAGGTAATTGCCGGCATTCACCGACAGCGTTGAATCGTCGACCGGCGCGCCGTCCGAGATCATCATCAGGATCCGGCGTTGTTCGGGACGCGCCAGCAGCCGCTGATAGGCCCAGTTCAGCGCCTCGCCGTCGATATTTTCCTTGAGGAGACCCTCGCGCATCATCAAACCGAGATTCTTGCGCGCGCGCCGCCACGGTGCGTCGGCTGCCTTGTAGATGATGTGCCGCAGGTCGTTGAGCCGGCCGGGATTGGCCGGCTTGCCGGCCGCGAGCCACGCCTCGCGCGACTGCCCGCCCTTCCAGGCGCGGGTGGTGAATCCGAGAATCTCGACCTTGACCCCGCAACGCTCCAGCGTACGCGCGAGAATATCGGCGCAGGTGGCCGCGACCGTGATCGGCCGTCCGCGCATCGAACCGGAATTGTCGAGCAGCAGCGTCACCACCGTGTCGCGGAAATTGGTGTCCTTCTCCCGCTTGAACGACAGCGGATGCATCGGATCGACAATGATGCGCGATAGCCGCGCCGGGTCGAGCATCCCCTCTTCGAGATCGAATTCCCAGGCGCGGTTCTGCTGGGCCATCAGGCGGCGTTGCAGACGATTGGCGAGACGGGCGACTACCCCTTGCAGATGCGACAATTGCTTGTCGAGATAGCTGCGCAAGCGGTCCAGTTCGTCCGGCTCGCACAGATCCTCGGCCTCGATCTCCTCATCGAATTTCGAGATGAAGGCGCCGTATTCCGGCCCACGATGCTCATTGTGGCCGCCGCGCGGACGCCACGGCTCCGAAGGCGTTTCGGAATCGCCCATATCGGCATCGTCGGACATGTCCGAGCTCGGCGCGTCGGTGGCCTCGGCGGCGGCTTCCTGTGCATCCTCGGCGGACGCTTCGGCCTGTTCGACCGACATGCGCTGCATGTCTTCGGAGTCGGACGCCTCGCCCTCCTCGCCGTCCTCGTTCTGGCTGCGGTCGTCCTCGCTCTGCTCGGTGTCGTCGTCTTCCTCAGAATCGCGGTTGCGATCCTCACCCATGTCGAGCGAATCCAGCAGATCGTGAATCGCGTCGCCGAAGCGCGCCTGATCCTCGATCAGATATTCCAGACGGTCGAGTCCCCGCCCGGCCTTGTTCTCGATGATCGGACGCCACAGGTCCACAAGCTTCTTTGCCGCCGCCGGCGGCGCCTGGCCCGTCAGGCGCTCACGCACCATCATGGCGACCGCTTCCTCGATCGGCGCGTCGGCGCGGTCCGTGATTTCGTCGAACTTGCCGCGATGAAACTTGTCATCGAGCATCGCCGTGAGGTTTTTCGCGACACCCGACATCCGGCGCGCGCCGATCGCCTCGACCCGCGCCTGCTCCACGGCATCGAATACCGCGCGCGCCTGCTGGCCGCCCGGGATCAGCTTGCGATGCACGTTGGGATCGTGACAGGCGAGCTTGAGCGCGACCGAATCGGCATGGCCCCGCACGATCGCGGCCTCGCCCTTGGTGAGCTTGCGTGGCGGTTCCGGCAGCCGCACCTTGCCGCCGACCAGCCCCGGCCGCTCCGCGGCGAAGGCGATCTCCATCTCGGGGCGCTTGGCAATTGCGCGCAGGCAGCCAGCCACCGCGCGCTTGAACGGTTCGGCGGGCGATTCCTTCTGAGACGGCTTCGATTTGTAGTTCGAGGACATGGCTGCGATTTGCGGTCCCTGCGTCTTCTTCATGTAGCGGCCAACTTGCCCGTCGTCGATCCGGGGACCGGCAAGGGCTCGATCTTCAGCGGCGAAGCCACGCCCATGGACACGTAGATACTGACGAGCTTTTCAACGCCGATATCCGCCGGCTGGACCCATTCGGCAGGAACATAAGCAAGACACCCCCCGACCGGTAGCGGGGCGGAGGGAATGAGAACGGCATGATAGGCCGTATTGCCGACCATGATCGGCTCGGGCGTCGGCAACAGAGCGAGTACCGCAGCACTTTCGGGACCACCGAAAAAGCACCAGACCGGGCTCATGCTCTTGAGGCCCTCGACATCCTTCTTGTCCATCAGCGCCACGAAGCGGTGGATCAGGTCGTACAGGTTTCCGATCACCGGGATGCGCCGCATGGTCGAATCCAGAAATTGCGACAGATGACTGCGCAACCTGGACTCGACCGCGAGACCAAGCAGATAGACGATGGCCAAGAAAAGAACGAGCCCGATCACATAGGCCACGAACTGCGACGCCGAGAAACTGAATCCGATCGTCATCAATGCTTGGCCGACGACACTGGAAGGGCCCACGTAAGCGATGATGAACTGGCCCAGCCACGCCACCACCGCGAGCGTGATGATCAGCGGCAGCAGCAGGATCAGTCCGGACACGAACGTACGAAACATATGCGTCATGGGAAGCCACCAGCCCGGTTTCGCAGCGCCGCGGGACGCGACGCGAGCGCTCCAAATCCGGCACCCATCGTATACGCCGCCGCGCCGGCTTGTCCCGCTATGTCAGTGCAACATTCACCGACGATTCCGGCAATTCCTGTCCGAAGCTGCGCTGATAGAATTCCGCGACGATAGGACGCTCCAATTCGTCGCACTTGTTCACGAACGTCACGCGCAGGGCGAAGCCGACATCGCCGAAAATATCGGCATTCTCCGCCCAGGTGATGACCGTGCGCGGGCTCATCACGGTCGAGAGATCGCCGTTCATGAACGCATTGCGGGTGAGATCGGCGACGCGCACCATCTTCGAGACGATGTCGCGGCCTTCCTCGTTGCGGTAGTGCTTCGCCTTGGCCAGCACAATTTCGACTTCCTTATCGTGCGGCAGATAGTTCAGCGTGGTGACGATCGACCAGCGGTCCATCTGCCCCTGATTGATCTGCTGGGTGCCGTGGTAAAGTCCGGTGGTGTCGCCGAGACCCACGGTGTTGGCGGTCGCAAACAGCCGGAAGGCGGGATGCGGCCGGATCACCTTGTTCTGGTCGAGCAGCGTCAGGCGGCCGGATTGTTCGAGTACGCGCTGGATCACGAACATCACGTCCGGGCGGCCGGCGTCGTATTCGTCGAAACACATCGCGATATTGTGCTGGAGCGCCCACGGCAGAATGCCGTCGCGGAACTCGGTCACCTGCAGGCCGTCGCGGATGACGATCGCGTCCTTGCCGACGAGATCGACGCGGCTGATATGGCTGTCGAGATTGACCCGCACGCAGGGCCAGTTCAGGCGCGCCGCCACTTGCTCGATATGGGTCGACTTGCCGGTGCCGTGATAGCCCGTGACCATCACCCGGCGGTTGCGGGAAAAGCCCGCCAGAATTGCAAGCGTGGTCGGACGGTCGAACAGGTAATCGGGATCGAGATCCGGCACATGGGCATCGGGCTCGGAATAGGCCGGGACTTCGAGGTCGGAATCGATTCCGAAAACCTGCCGTACAGAAACCTTCATGTCAGGCACCCCGCCGGGGCCCTGGGGGATCTCTTCGGATGCAGTAGCCATTGCTTCTCCATGCGCCAGCCGGACCGGGGCGCGCCAATGTCGCTTCAGGTGGGCAAATCGGCTGCCAACCTAGCAGAAACGGCAACCGCAGCGAAACCCGCCAGACTGCGTGCGAATGTCGGGATGCACGGGAAAGATAGGCATTCCGGGGGCTTCGGGAAAGGCGGAACAGGATTGCGCCGAGCGGGAACCGGGACCGGCAGCCCGCTCAGCAAAAGCCGACGGATTTGAGATAATTGTAGGCTTGAATGATCTCGATCAGCCGGTCCTCGGTCGAGCGGTCGCCGCCATTGCTGTCCGGATGGTGGCGCTTTACGAGGTCGTGAAACTTGGCCTTGATCTCGACCCGGGAGACCCCGATGTCGAGCCCAAGCGTGTTGAAGGCCTTGCGCTCGGCGTTGCGTATGGTGCGGCCTTCCGCCTTGGGCTTTGCGCGTCCGCCGGACGGGGCGGCACCCTCACCACCCAGTTCGCGGTACATCGCGAACGGATCGATCCCGTTCTCGGCGTAGAATTTGCCGGGATCGGCATTCTTGCCGGTGCCCATTTTCCAGGTCGGGCGGTGTCCCGTCAGGGCGTCCTTTTGATATTTGCGGACGTCATCGTCGCTCATACCCTGGAAGAAATTGTAGTTCTGGTTGTATTGCCGCACGTGGTCGAGGCAATAGCGCCAGTAATCCTTCTCGCGGCCCCGGCCCTTCGGGGCGCGATGCGATGCCTCATTGGTGCAACCAGGCCACTCGCAAACATGCTCGGTCGCGCGCGCCCGCCGGTCCTCTCCGGGCTTTACGCGAATTTTGTCGAACAAGGGCGAGTCGAATTTCATGGCGTAAGAGTATGCGGAGATTGCGCGTTGAGGTTCAAGACTTGACATTTCCAGGATTGATCTGGCTTCAACCGGATCAAATGCGAAGCGGGTATACGACAATGCAAACGAAAGATGTCATCACGAAGAAATTGACGGAAGCTTTCGCACCCGAGAATCTCCGCGTCGAAGACGAGTCACATCTTCATGCTGGACATGCCGGACATCGTCCGGGCGGGGAAACACATTACCGCGTCTATATCGTGTCAGAAGCCTTCCGTGGCAAGAGCCGCATCGACCGGCACCGCGCAATCAATGCCGCGCTGGCGGCGGAATTGGCGGGCGGCGTGCATGCTCTTGCTCTTCACGTTGCGGCTCCGGGCGAAGGCGGGCAATAGCCAC
>JAEZBA010000370.1 GCA_023430245.1 Pseudomonadota bacterium | reverse complement strand
GGCCGCTGCACCGTGTTGCCGAGGATGACGTGGTCGTATTGCTCCCACACCCACCTCTTGGAACAGAGCTCCGGCGTGCCGATCAGTTTCAGCAGCGCATCGGCGTTCGACAGCGGCGGCTTCACATCGGCTGGCGCGATCACCGGCTTCTTCGGTGTCTCGACGAACGGGCGATTATAGACCGGCGCCTCGTCGCCCAGTTCCTTGATCGGCAGGTCGGCGAGCGTCTCGCCATGATGGCGGATCAGGAAGCGCTTGGTCGGCGTGGTTTCGCCGACGATCGCGAAGTCGAGCCCCCATTTGCGGAAGATGTCTTCGGCTTCCTTTTCCTTTTCGGGCTTGAGCACCATGAGCATGCGCTCCTGGCTTTCCGAGAGCATCATCTCGTAGCCGCTCATGCCGGTTTCGCGCACCGGCACCTTTTCCAGATCGAGGGTGACGCCGAGATCGCCCTTGGCGCCCATCTCGACCGCCGAGCAGGTGAGCCCGGCCGCGCCCATATCCTGGATCGCGATCACGCAGCCCTTCTGCATGATCTCGAGACACGCCTCGAGCAGCAGCTTTTCGGCAAACGGATCGCCGACCTGCACGGTCGGCCGCTTCTCCTCGGAATCGTCGTCGAATTCCGCCGATGCCATCGACGCGCCGTGGATGCCGTCGCGGCCGGTCTTCGATCCGAGATAGACGATCGGCATGCCGACGCCGGACGCCGCCGCATAGAAGATCGAGTCGGCGCGCGCGAGTCCGACCGCCATCGCGTTGACCAGGATGTTGCCGTCATAGCGGGTGTGGAAGCGGGTCTGGCCACCCACCGTCGGCACGCCAAAGGAATTGCCGTAGCCGCCAATGCCCGCGACTACGCCGGACACCAGATGCCGCGTCTTCGGATGCTTTGGATCGCCGAACGAGAGCGCATTCAGGCAGGCGATCGGCCGCGCGCCCATGGTGAAGACGTCGCGCAGGATGCCGCCGACGCCGGTGGTCGCGCCCTGATACGGTTCGATATAGCTCGGGTGGTTATGGCTCTCCATCTTGAACACCACCGCGAGCCCGTCGCCGATATCGATGACGCCGGCATTCTCGCCCGGCCCCTGAATCACCCAGGGTGCCTCGGTCGGCAGCCCGCGCAGATGGACCTTGGACGACTTGTACGAGCAATGCTCGTTCCACATCGCCGAGAAGATGCCGAGCTCGGTCAGCGTCGGTTCGCGCCCAATCAGGTCGAGGACGCGCTGGTACTCGTCGGGCTTGAGCCCGTGTTCGGCGACGAGTTCGGGGGTGATGCGAATGCTGTTCGGGATCACGATAGCTCAGGCGGTCAAGGGTATGGCGCGGATCGGCGCGGGGCGGCGGCACGCATCACATACAGGGGCGGTTTGCCGATTGCCACCGCGACAATGGGACAGAGCGGCCAGAGGTTTCTATTCGCGGATCAAAGTTGTGAAAAGATCCCGAATCGGCGAGTCTGCAACTTCCGGCCGCCGATCCCGCTAAGAACCATCCTGATGCGAGCTTTCCACAACTCGATTTCGGCGCGCGTCGTCGCGACCGTCATGGGACTTGGTCTGGTCGCCGCCGTTCTGGTCGGGGCCGCCATCCTTTCGATGGATGGTCTTCGCCTGCGCACGGAGAATCTGAAGCGCGCGACCCTGAAGGCGGTCTATGCGGAACGCGTCAACCGCCTGATCGCCATGGTGGTGATGGACTCGCGCGGCATCTATGCCTCCCGCGACCCGGCCGAGACCAAATATTTCGCCGATGGACTGATCCGCCATCTCGACGCGATCGACGAGACTCTCACGCAATGGCGCGCCGTCGTCGACCCGGACCGGCGCGCAGGGTTTGAGAAACTGGCCGGCAACCTGAAAGCCTTTTCCGACCTGCGCCGGAAACTGGTCGCCACCGCCTTCGAAACGGGTCCCGATGCGGCGCGTGAAATCGGCGAAACCAACCGCACCGACCGTCAGCAACTGAATGCGCATCTCCAGAGAATTACCGAACTTTACGGTGAGGACGATGTCCGCCGGGTGATGTCGGGGATCACGCAATATCAGCGTCACGCGATGATCCTGCTGTTCCTGACCGGCGCGCTGGGGCTGATCGCGGCCCTGGTCGCAGCCTGGCTGGTGGCGTCGCGCACCATCCTGCGGCCCCTCACCGCACTCAGGACCAGTGTTGAGCGCATGGCCCAGGGCGACCTGGAACGTCCGATCAACGAAACCCTGCGCGGCGACGAAATCGGCGCAATCGCCCGCGCGACCGAGAATTTCCGGCATAGCCTGAACCAGATGCGCGCGATCCAGGAACGCGAGCATCACAACGACCTGCAGCGGATCGCGCGCGCCGAGCGTGTCCAGCGTGCGACCGAACGTTTCGAACAGGCGATCCGCGATTGCATTGACAACCTGCACCGCTCGATCGCACAGGTGGTGGAGGTCGCGGATGCGCTCCGAGCGCTCGCCGCCACCTCGACCCAGGAATCGCAGATCCTGGCCGGCTCCGCGCATGTCGCTGCGGCCAATGCACAATCGATCGCGACCGCAACAGAACAATTGCAGGCAACCGCGTCCGCCATCTTTCAGCAAACAGCGCGCTCTTCGGCGACCGCGGCCGCGGCCGCACGCAACGCGGAGACAGCATCCCACACCGTGGACCAGCTGGATGGCGCGGTGACAAAGATCGGCGAGGTGGTGGCGCTGATCAACGCGATCGCCGAACAGACCAACCTGCTGGCATTGAACGCCACCATCGAGTCCGCGCGCGCCGGCGAGGCCGGGCGCGGCTTCAGCGTGGTGGCGAGCGAGGTGAAAACGCTGGCCCAGCAGACATCGACCGCGACCGGCGATATCCAGCAACAGATCGCGACCGTACAGAGTGCCGCGCGCGATGCCGTCGGCGTCATCCAGACATTCGATGCGGCGATCGGGGACCTCAACCAGGCGGTCGCCGCCATCACCGAAGCGGTACGCCAGCAGAATGCCGCCACCCGCGAAATCAGCGGCGGCGTCACCGTCTCCGCCCAGAGCTTGGAGGCGCTCTCACGCGGGGTGACCGGCATCAACGATGGCATCCGGCGCACCCACGAGGCGAGCCAATCGGCATCCAATGTCGTCGGATCGCTGAAGGATCAGGCGCTGCGGCTGGAGCAGGAAGTGAGCACGCTTCTGAGAGAGATCAACGCCGCCTGATCCCCGGCGATCATATTGCAAGCGTGGATGGCGTGACAGACAGGCCAGTCAGGTCGGCTGCGGGCGCGAGATTCTGAAAATGCGGTCCCACAAGGTGCCGCCAAGACGACGGCGGCCGACATAGAAATAAACGACAATGATGGCGAACAGCAGAAGCGCCGGCCAGCCGGACAGTTGAAAGCCCTCGGACGTGGTGTTGCCGGTCAGGGCGCCGATGACGTAACCACCGACCAAAAACACCGTCAGGAAATCCAGAATCGAGGCGACGACACGCTTCCAGACCGCAGCCGGCTTGGGCTCCTGCGTCCCCGGGGCTGCGTCCGTCATTCGCGCTCCCTCCGCAGCGGCTCACGCCGCCTGGCGAAACTGCGCCACCAGGCCGGCGAACAAGCCGCGACCGTCGGTGCAGCCGATGATGCTTTCGACGTGGTTTTCCGGATGCGGCATCATGCCGGCGACATTGCCGCCCTCGTTGAGGATACCGGCGATGGCATTGATCGCACCATTGATGTTGGCCTGCGGATCGAGCGAACCGTCCGGCGCGCAATAGCGGAACAGCACCCGCCCCTCGTCCTCGATCCGCTGAACGGTCTGCGCATCGGCGATCCAGTTGCCCTCACCATGCGCGACCGGCACGCGGATCACCTGCCCCGCATTATAGCCGCGGGTAAACGGCGTATCCGACCGCTCAACTTTGAGATGCACGTCGCGGCAGACGAATTTCAGTTGCGCGTTTCGCATCAGGACGCCGGGCAGCAGGCCGGACTCGCAGAGGATCTGGAAGCCGTTGCAGACGCCGAGCACGAGGCCGCCCTTGCTGGCGAAGGCGCGTACGGCATCCATGATCGGCGCCCGCGCCGCGATCGCCCCGCAGCGCAGATAATCGCCATATGAGAAGCCGCCCGGTACCACCACCAGATCGGTGCCCGCGGGCAGTTCGGTCTCGGCATGCCAGACCATGGCGGGCTCGACGCCGGAGACGAGTTTGAGCGTGCGCGCCATGTCGCGCTCGCGATTAATTCCGGGAAAAACGAGGACGACGGATTTCATGGCGTTGATATAGGGCTCAGAGAACCTCGATGCGATAATTCTCGATTACGGTATTCGCCAGCAGCTTGTCGGCCGCGCTTTTCAGCGCGGCTTCAGCTTTGGCCCGGTCGGTGCCCTCCAGTTCGATATCGAACACCTTGCCCTGGCGGACGCTCGCGACCCCGGCCACGCCGAGCGATTTCAAGGCTCCCTCGATCGCCTTGCCCTGCGGATCGAGGATGCCGGATTTG
>JAEZBA010000189.1 GCA_023430245.1 Pseudomonadota bacterium | reverse complement strand
GCGAAATACGAGCGCAGCGTGCCGTATTCGGTCTGGGTGCGAACGTCCGCCGACATGCGGAAACGAGCCTGCATGGCGAAGGTCGCGCCGTGCCGGGTGAACGAACCTTGCTGGGTGCCTTCCGCATACAGGCCGCCGGCCTCGTTGTGATAGGCTTCAAGACGGACATAGCCGCCAATCTTGATGCAGGTATCGGTACCCGGGATATAATAGTAACCGACGCCATACAGGCTGCAGATCTTCACGTATTCGACCGCTTTGGCCTTTACGGGAAGATCGGCCGCCTGCGCCCCAGCCACTGCAATCAAACCGGCAGCGGAGCCGAGGAGAAGGCTTTTCACCATCTTCATGTTGAACCTCCAAGTTTGCTTTAGGGAGGGTCCAAACTCCGCTGGGTGAAAGCCACCCAATGAGGTTCCCCTATTCCCCGCGAACTGCTTGGCTCTCTTTCGAAACCCCCGAGAGACAACCCAGCAGCACGACTTGGGGACGCCCCCTCCGTCGCCAGTGCAGATTATCGTACGTCCCTTACCGCGCAATCTTGAAACGCCTCATACACAGGCAGTTTTGAATGTTTTCAAGGCCCTGTTGCACAAATGGCACGCAATCGGCAGCCACCCCGAACGATCCCCAGACTCCACATAAGATATTGATTTAACGATTGTATTTCGATCGCATCAAGGGCCGGCCTTGTGCCTCGTCCGAGGATTCCGAGAAACGCTGCCGGGAAGCGCCGAGACGGAGTCCGGAGAAAAATCCGCGCCGGAGCGGTCAAACCGCCGCCAAAAGCGAGAATCGGCCGCTGGCGGGGCTTAACGATCGGGAATCGGCCAATGGCGGAGACGGAGGGATTCGAACCCTCGATACCCTTTTGGGGTATGCTCATTTAGCAAACGAGTGCCTTCAGCCACTCGGCCACGTCTCCGGTGCCACTGGATATGCCCAAGACCGCCCCCGCAAGCAACCGGGAACCCGGCTTTCGCGCATAAATTAGTGCGAGGTCAGCCAGTCGCGGGCCGCGCGCTGGGCCGCCGCAATCTCCGATGGCGACATATTGGCCGCGATTTCCTGGCGCAGCCGGATCGCGTCGCGGCATCCTTTCAGCGCGGCGATGTTGAACCACTTATGTGCAGCGACCAGATCGGCCGGCACACAGGTGCCGACCGAGTAGCGGATGCCGAGATCGTAGAAGAGGTCCGCACTTGCCGCCCCCTGCCCCAGCGCCGCGACGTCGGGTGAAGCCAATTCAAAACGCGCCATCATCATTCCCCTGTCATCTGTTCCGCCTGTAGCCGGCGGATAACGTCCCCCATTCGGACGATGGCGATGATGTCGCGGAAGATTTGAATGGCAGTTTAAGCGTCGCGATGAATCGAGCGTTAAGCGGCGATCCGGGCGAGTCAGCGCCATGTTGCGATTCGCAGCCAAAATCAGGGGTTTCTGAAACCACGGTTACGGTTCGAAAACCTTCATTCTTGGCGTGGCCCTAACCAATTCAACACGCAGCCGACTGGGATCGAAAGTTCGCCTTCCGGCGCTGTTACCGCTAGCCGCTGCGCGCGCGCTGCCGAAATAGCAGCGCCTGGACGTTCGGATCCTTCATATCGACCTTCGACGCCTCTTCCACACGCAGCTTGATGCCGCGCTCAACCGCCGGCCGCGCCATCAGCGTTTCCAGCCAGCGTTTCAGATGCGGAAACTCATTGATGTCCTGTCCCTGTCGCTCCCATCGCGACACCCAACCGACGCAAGCCATATCCGCAATTGAATACTTGCCGGCCAGGAACGGGCGATCCTTGAGGCGGATGTTCATGACCCCGAACAGGCGATGGACCTCGTTGGTGTAGCGGTCGATGGCATATTGCAGCTTCTCGGGCGCATAGATCCGGAAGTGATGCGCCTGCCCCGACATTGGCCCGAGCCCGCCCATCTGCCAGAACAGCCACTCATCGACCGCGGTCCGGGCGCGCTCGTCCGCCGGATAGAACTTCCCGGTCTTGCGGCCGAGATATTGAAGGATCGCGCCCGACTCGAACACCGAGATCGGCCGCCCGCCCGGCCCATCCGGATCGACGATCGCCGGCATGCGATTGTTTGGAGAGATCGCCAGGAATTCCGGCTTGAACTGATCGCCGGTCGAGATGTTGATCGGCTTCATGACGTAAGGGAGCCGGCATTCCTCGAGCATGATCGAAATTTTCCAGCCATTCGGCGTCGGCCAGTAATACAGTTCGATCGGACGTTGCTGCTTTGCTGCCGGCGCCTTGCGATTGGCTGCCGGCGCCTTGCGCTTCGCACCCGAGCCGACGTTTCCGGCCGGGCTGCGCTTCGCAGCAACGGTCCGCGCCCTGCCCGCCGATTTCGCCTTCGCCATGGTTTTCACGGTCGGCGATTTCGGCCTCAATGGTTTACCGGCCGGTCTGCGCGCCATCGCTCTCTCCTGCAATTCACGATCGACCGCCGACACCTAAGCCGGCATCGCCGCGGTCGCAACCTCGCCATATGGACCGCCCCTTCGCCAGCGCCTAGTGTTCCCGCCAAGGCACGCTTGTGGTGCAAGGAGCGAAGCGATGAGCAAGGTCAGCATGAGTAAGGCGATATTGGCCGCGACGGTCGCGGCGGCATTGGCATGCACGGCGCTACAGGGCGGACCGGCGCTGGCGCAGACACCGCCTGCGAAGGAAGCAACCGACAAGGATGTTTCAAAGACAAAGAAGACCGAAGAGCGAAAGGCGAAGCGCGCAGAGGCGAAGAAATTGCGCGCCGAGAAGAAGGCGAAGGCGTCAGCCGCACGCGCCGCGGTCAGGGATCGTCAGAAGCAATGTGGTGCGGAATGGCGCGAGGCGCGCAACGCCGGGACCGTCGAGAAGAGCATGACCTGGCCGAAATTCTGGAGCGCCTGCAACACGCGCCTGAAGGCAAAGTCAGGCTAAGGGCCCGGCATCGCTTCAGACAGACAAATCCGGGAAGCGACAAAGCGGGACGGGAAAGAACGAGAAGGCCAAACCAGGTCCCAGACAGACCGAGGGCGTCGGAGAGACTTGATATCGTCTCGCCGACGCCCTCCGTCGTTACGAGAGCCGGCGATGTCCTGCACGATTGTGATCGCGCGTGTCGACGTCGCCGGCTTGTAACGTGGATCGAAAACGTCTCGCGCCTACTTCCGCTTCTTAGCGCGCTTCGTCTTCTTCGCAGCCTTTGCCTTCTTCGGCGCTGCCTTCTTACGTTTCGCCATTGTGCCCTCCAAGTTAGAGATGGCGCTATCGAAAATGTGCCGTCGCGAATCGACATGCACGGCATTCCGATTACACCAGAATGCAAGAAACAGCGACTCCACTTAACGAAACGTGTACTCGCGCGCGTCTTAACCTGCGTCGCGCGATGCCGAACGCATCGTGCAAACGCCGCACGCATCGTTGATCAACCACTGCGACGTGTCGCAACGCGCATGCATCGACGCCATTCAACTTGTATCGATAAAATAAGGACGATTCATTCGTCGCACGCTTGCGATTCAAACAACTTCGCATCGCGCTCGCCATCATCCGTCGCGCAATTCCAGCGCTTGCCGTGTCAAGCTTGTTGCCGCGCCTGCGGTCAAATATTTTTTTTGGGGATGATGCAAAAACGGGTTGGTCGGCGCCGATTTGGATCGCAAATCGCACGAATCGGCGACGGCGATTCGCAACGCGGCGACATCGGTGCAGACATCTTGCGCCTCGAACGATCGCTCGAAGCGGACATGCATTGCCACGACGGAATTGTTTTGGCAGCGGCGCGGAACCGTTGCGCACGATCCGGGATGGACCGCTCGCAAGATCGCATCGTGCGCCGCAAAGTCATCTTGCTCTGCCCCAAAACGGGACGACCTTTGCCGCAAACGCGCCGCGCCGGCGCCGATCGACATTCAAACGGAGTGACAGACGGCTTCGTTGGCGCCGCCCGGTCGGTCAAAGGCCGAGCTTGGCCTTCAGGATCTCGTTCACGGTCTGCGGATTGGCCTTGCCGCCCGACGATTTCATCACCTGGCCGACGAACCAGCCGATGGCTTTCGGGTTGGTCTTCGCATCCGCGACCTTATCCGGGTTCGCAGCCACGATCTCGTCGACCACTTTCTCGATCGCACCGGTGTCGGTGACCTGCTTCATGCCACGTTGCTCGACGATGGCGCGCGGGTCGCCGCCTTCGGTCCAGACGATTTCGAACAGATCCTTGGCGATCTTGCCGGAAATTGTCTTCTCGCCAATCAGGTCGAGGATCGCAGCGAGTTGTCCGGCCGATACCGGTGACGCTGCGATGCTCTTGCCCTCCTTGTTGAGCCGGCCGGCAAGCTCGTTGATCACCCAGTTGGCGGCGGACTTGGCGTCGCGCCCCTTTGCGACGGCCTCGAAATAGTCGGCGCTCTCTTTTTCCGCGATCAGAACCTCGGCATCATAGGCCTGCAGCCCGTAGGCCGACACGAACCGCTTCTTCTTCTCGTCCGGCAGTTCCGGAAGGCTCGCCTTAAGCGCATCGACGTAGGCATCGTCGAATTCCAACGGCAGCAGATCAGGATCGGGGAAGTAGCGGTAGTCATGCGCCTCTTCCTTGGAGCGCATCGAGCGGGTCTCGCCCCTGCCCGGATCGAACAGCCGCGTCTCCTGCACGATCGCGCCGCCGTCCTCGATGATCTCGATCTGCCGGCGCGCCTCGAATTCGATCGCCTGGCCGATGAAGCGGATCGAGTTCACGTTCTTGATCTCGCAGCGCGTGCCGTAAGGCTCGCCGGGCCGCCGCACCGAGACGTTCACGTCGGCGCGCAGATTGCCCTTCTCCATGTCGCCGTCGCAGGTGCCAAGGTAACGGAGGATGGAACGCAGCTTGGTCACATAGGCCTTGGCCTGCTCGGACGAGCGGATGTCCGGCTTCGACACGATCTCCATCAGAGCGACGCCGGAACGGTTCAGGTCCACCAGCGACAAGGTTGGATGCTGATCGTGGATGCTCTTGCCGGCATCCTGCTCGAGATGGACACGCTCGATTCCGACCGCGATGCCCTCGCCGTCCGGCAGATCGACGGCGACAACGCCTTCGCCCACGATCGGCGACTTGTACTGGCTGATCTGGTAGCCCTGCGGCAGGTCCGGATAAAAATAATTCTTCCGGTCGAACACCGACCTGTTGTTGATCTTTGCCTTCAGTCCGAGACCGGTGCGGATCGCCTGCCTGACGCATTCCTCGTTGATGACCGGAAGCATGCCGGGCATCGCCGCATCGACCAGCGAGACATGCGAGTTCGGTTCGCCGCCGAACGCGGTCGCGGCGCCGGAGAATAATTTGGACTCCGACGTGACCTGCGCATGCACTTCCATGCCGATGACGACTTCCCAGTCGCCGGTGGCGCCACGGATCAGGTTGCTGGGTCGGGCGGGTGCGGTCATTTGATCAGGCTTGTCCTGTTACCTTAGCGGAAATCCTGTCACTTCAACGGAGGCTTGACGTCGCTTTCCGCATAGACGTCGGGCAGGTCGAGTTCGCGGCCGATGGTTTGCTGCATCAGGTCGACGCTGTCCATGAAGCCCTGATATTCGATCTGGCGCCCGTCGCGATAGCGGTGAAAGGCGGCCATCTTGTAGCGAATAACCCGCCCGGTGGCACGTTGGCGCAGCGTGCTGTCGACCACCACAGCGGCGCGGTCGTTCTCAACGACGACAACCTCGAGATCGTTGTGCATGATCTCGATCACTTCGTCGATCTTCCGGAACGCTGCCAACAGGTTGAACTTGCCGGTGATCCGGTTCGGCACCGGCAACAATTCCGGCGGACTGTGCAGCGTCCATTGCACCTCGTCATGAAGCAGATCGATCAAGAAGGATCGATCTCCGCGATCGTAGGCGGCGTATGAGCGTTCCAGAAACTGCCGGATGGAATCCGGGGTCATTGACCCTACCACCAGGCCTCGACCGGATAATGCCCGGCCGCCTGCTCGATCACCTCGCCGAGTGAAAAGAGCGTCGCCTCGTCAAACGGCCGGCCGATGAGCTGCAGACCAAGCGGCAGTCCCTCCGCCGACAACCCCGCAGGAACGGCGATGCCCGGCAGCCCGGCCATGTTCACTGTCACGGTGAACACGTCGTTGAGATACATCTCGATCGGGTCGGCACCGCCCTTCTCGCCAATGCCGAAGGCGGCCGAGGGTGTCGCCGGCGTCAGGATCGCATCCACGCCTTCTGCGAACACATTTTCGAAGTCCCGCTTGATCAGCGTCCGCACCTTCTGCGCCCGCAGATAATAAGCGTCATAGTAGCCGGCTGACAGCACGTAGGTGCCGATCATCACGCGGCGTCGCACCTCGGCGCCGAAGCCCGCCGCGCGCGTCGCCTCATACATCGCGGTGACGTCGCGACCCTGTTCGCGCAGGCCGTAGCGCACGCCGTCATAGCGCGCGAGATTGGACGAGGCTTCCGCCGGCGCCACGATGTAATAGGCCGGCAGCGCATACTTAGTATGTGGGAGCGAAATATCGACCATCTCGGCGCCGGCATTCTTCAGCCACGCCGCGCCCTGCTCCCACAGCGTCTCGATTTCGGGCGGCATGCCATCGATCCGGTATTCCTTCGGAATGCCGATCCGCATCCCCTTCACCGAACTGCCGATCGCGGCCTCGTAATCCGGCACGGCGATATCGGCACTGGTTGTGTCCTTGGGATCGTGCCCCGCCATCGAGCGCAGCAGGATCGCATTGTCGCGAACCGTGCGCGTGAAGGGCCCGGCCTGGTCCAGCGACGACGCGAAGGCGACAATCCCCCAGCGCGAACAGCGGCCATAGGTCGGCTTGATCCCGACGATGCCGGTGAAGGCGGCGGGTTGCCGGATCGACCCGCCGGTATCGGTGCCGGTCGCCCCAAGGCAAAGCCGCGCGGCGACGGCAGCCGCCGACCCGCCGGATGACCCGCCGGGCACGAGCGGCGTGTTCGAGCCCTTGCGCCGCCAGGGCGACGTCACAGGACCGAAGGCCGACGTTTCGTTCGACGAGCCCATGGCGAATTCGTCGTTGTTGGTCTTGCCGAGCATGACGGCGCCGTCACGCCAGAGCTGCGCGGTCACCGTCGACTCATAGGGCGGGCTGAAGTTGCCGAGGATGTTCGAGCATGCGGTCGTTCGCACATCCCGCGTGCAGAACAGGTCCTTG
>JAEZBA010000162.1 GCA_023430245.1 Pseudomonadota bacterium | reverse complement strand
GACACATCCGTGCCGGATCAATGGAACCTGAAAGGCGAATTGACGCTGTCCTGCTCGTGCACGGTGTTCTGTCCGTGCGTGCTGTCGCTGGGCGAGCATCCGCCGACTGAAGACCGCTGCCAGACCTGGGCCGCGGTGCGGATCGATCAGGGGCATTACAACGACACCGACCTGTCGGGTCTGAAAGCCGGCGTCATGATCGAAATCCCCGGCCTGATGTCACGCGGGAACTGGACCGCGGCCTTGTTCGTCGACGAGGCGGCATCGATTCACGCGATGAAAGGCCTGACCCGCATCTTCACCGGCAAGGTCGGCGGCTCGACCCACCTGCTGTCGATCCTGGTGAGCAGCTTTCTTGGTGTGCGGCAGGTGCCGATCAGCTATCGCACCGAAGGCCAGACCCGGCTCGTCACCATCGACAAGATTGTCGACGGCGCCATCACGCCGGTGACAGGCAAGGCCAAAGACCAGAACGTCACCATCCGCAACAGCGGTTACTGGATCGCCCCGGACGTGACCATCGCGAAGGCCGACAAGTCGCGATTCCGTGCCTTTGGCCGCAACTGGAATTTCACCGGACGGTCGGCTGAAATCTGCCAGATCGACTGGGGCAACCGGTAGCTTGGCAGATATGCAGCAGGACGGCAGCCACGCGCCCGGCCGGGCGGCCCGGGTACGGCCCTTCCTGGTGCACATTTTCACTGCCTGCGGTGCGGCCTGCGCGCTGCTGGCGATGCTCGCCGCCGCGAAGGCTGACTTCGTCACCATGTTCGTGTGGCTCGCGGTGGCGCTGTTCATCGACGGCATCGACGGGACACTTGCGCGGAAATTTCATGTGGCCGAGATATTGCCGCGCTGGTCGGGCGACGCGCTCGATCTGGTGGTCGATTTCACCACCTATGTGTTCGTGCCGGCCTTTGCGTTGGCGACCAGCGGTCTGCTGCCGGGCCCGGTGGCCATTCCGCTTGCGATTGCGATCGTGGTCACCAGCGCGCTGTATTTCGCCGACGAGCAGATGAAGACCGCGGACAATTATTTCCGTGGCTTCCCGGCGCTGTGGAATGCCGTGGCCTTCCATCTGTTCGTGCTGAAGCTGCCGCCATGGACCGCGGCCGCGGCGGTCGCCGTGCTCGTCGTGCTGACCTTCATGCCGTTGCGCGTGTTGCACCCGTTCCGGGTTCCGCATCTGCGTGTCGTCAACCTGCTCGCGCTCGCAGCGTGGTGCGTGCTCGGTGCCTATGCGCTGGTGACCGCGCTCGATCCGGGTCCGGTCGTTGCGTGGCTTCTCGTCGTGATCGGCCTATATTTCCTGACCGTCGGACTCGCGACCGCTGACGACTGACGATTAGAAAAGTCTCACCACACGAACGCTGGGTTTTGCATTCCAGTTATTCATGAGTGTGGTGCTTGTCGTCAAAGGTTTGGGGTTTCATAGTCCCTCCGCGACACTCGCGCGATCAACATGAACGCGGAAAAAATGACTCCAGGACGGAAACGGGACAGCGAATGAAGGACATCGTGCTCATCACCGGCGGTGGCCGCGGCATCGGTGCTGCTACCGCCAGGCTTGCCGCTGCGCGCGGCTATGACGTGATCATCAACTACAAGAGCAACGCGGAAACCGCGGCGCAGGTGGTGCGCGACATCGAGCAGGCCGGCGGGCGAGGACTCGCGGTGCAGGGCGACATGGCCAAGGAAGATGATGTCGAGCGCCTGTTCAAGGCGGCTGATGACTTCGGGCCGCTGACGCATCTGGTCTACAACAGCGGCGTCACCGGCAAGAATTCGCGGTTCGAGGCGGTGTCGACTGAGACGCTGCGCGACAATGTCGACATCAACCTGATGGGCGCGTTCTTCTGCGCCCGTGCCGCGATTCCGCGGCTGTCGACCAGACACGGCAAGGCCGGCGGCAGCATGGTGTTCCTGTCGTCGGTGCAGTCGAAGCTCGGCGCCGCTGGCGAATATGTCTGGTATGCCGCGACCAAGAGCGGGGTCGACGGCCTGGTCACCGGGCTGTCGAAGGAACTGGCCGGGGAGGGCATCCGCGTGAATATCGTCTCGCCCGGGCCGATCGACACCGAGATCCATGAGCCAGGACGCCTCGCACGCATCGCGCATCAACTGCCGACCGGCCGGGTCGGCACGCCGGAGGAGGTGGCGAAGGCGATCCTGTTCCTGATTTCGGATGCGGCGAGCTATACCAGCGGCACCACCCTGACGGTCTCCGGCGCGCGATAGCTCCATCTGTACGCGCGCGCTTGCGCCGGGCGCGCTGCCGCCTATGATCCGGCCGGATTTTGAGGCCCGCCGGTTCGAACGGGCACGTCAGGGAGAGTGGTAATGGTCGCAGCGGTTCGGGTTCACAAGCATGGCGGGCCTGAGGTTCTCACCTTCGAGGATATCGAAATCCCGGCACCGGGACCCGGTCAGATCCGGATCAAGCAGTATGCCTGCGGGGTGAACTACATCGACACCTATTTCCGGATGGGGATGTATCCGTCGCCGGTCGGTATGCCGTTCGTGTCCGGCAACGAGGGGGCGGGCGAGGTGATCGCCGTTGGCGAGGGCGTATCGGAGATCAAGGTCGGGGATCGCGTCGCCTATGTGGTGGCACTCGGCGGCTATGCGGCCGAGCGCCTGCTGCCGGCCGACCGGGTGGTGAAAATTCCGGCCGCCATTTCTTACGAGCAGGCCGCCGGCATGATGCTGAAGGGCATGACCGCGCAGTACCTGCTCAATCGCACCTACAAGGTCACCAAGGGGACGACGGTCCTGATGCATGCCGCGGCCGGCGGCGTCGGCCAGATCCTGTGCCAATGGGCGAACCATCTGGGCGCCACCGTGATTGGGACGGTGGGCTCCAAGGAAAAGGGTGAGATCGCCAAGGCCAATGGCTGCCACCACATGATCTATTACCGGGACGAGGATTTCCCGACCCGGGTCAAGGAAATCACCGGCGGCAAGCTCTGCGATGTGGTCTATGATGGCATTGGCAAGACCACCTTTCCGGCCTCGCTCGACTGCCTGCGGCCGCTCGGCATGTTCGCCAGCTTCGGCTCGGCTTCCGGCCAGATCGAGGCCTTCAACATCAACATTCTGCAGACCAAGGGTTCGCTGTTCGCCACCCGGCCGACGCTGAACAACTATGTCGCCAAGCGCGAGGACCTGGTCGCGACCGCGGACGACCTGTTCAACGTCGTGGCCACCGGAGCGGTCAAAATCCCGGTCAACCAGACCTATCCGCTCAAGGATGCCCGCAAGGCGCACGAAGATCTGGAGGGGCGGGAGACCACGGGATCGTCGATCCTGATCCCATAGCAATTGCGTCCGGCACGCCGCTTGCTAGTCTGTCGTTAACAAGAATCCGTGGTCATGGGCGGGCATAAGCCGTTGAGATGGCGTCGTTGACGCCCTGTGACCCCGCGCATCCATTGCTTCGTCTGGTGGATGGCCGGGTCATAGGCGAACGAAGCGACGCGGTCCTTCGGACGGCTATGCCCGGCCATGGCGATTGAGAGGCCGGCGCGCTTAAAATGGACGTCTTTCTAGGCGAATGGGGCAATCTGCTGCTGCGCTGGGCCCACATGATTGTGGGCATCGGCTGGATCGGCACATCCTTTTATTTCATCGCCCTCGACTATTCGCTGAACCAGAAGGAGCGAAAAAGTCCGGGCGTGTTCGGCACTGCGTGGCAGGTGCATGGCGGCGGCTTCTATCACGTCGAGAAGTTCACGGTGGCGCCGCCGCATCTGCCGCCGCACCTGCACTGGTTCAAGTGGGAGGCCTATCTCACCTGGGTGACGGGCTTCGGCCTGCTCATCATCCAGTATTATGTCCACGCCAGCGCCTATCTGATCGATCCCTCGGTGATGCCGCTGGAGCCGTGGCAGGCGATCTTCATCTCGATTGCCTCGCTCCTGGTCGGCTGGGTTCTTTATGACGGGCTGTGCCGGTTGTGGGGCGATCGCACGATCCCGCTCGCGATCACGGTGTTCCTTCTGATCATGCTGGCCAGTTGGTTCTACACCAACGTGTTCTCCGGACGTGGCTCCTTCATCCATGTCGGCGCCTTCATCGGCACCATCATGGCCTTCAATGTCTTCATGGTCATCATCCCCGGCCAGCGGAAGATGGTCGGCCAGTTACTCGCCGGCGAGGAGCCGGAGGCGAAATACGGCAAGGTCGCCAAGCAGCGCTCGCTGCACAACAACTACTTGACCCTGCCGGTGCTGCTGATGATGGTGTCGCCGCATTATCCGTTCCTGTCGGCGCATCCGCATGCGTGGATGGTAGTGGCGCTGATCCTGCTTACCGGCGGGATGTTTCGGCACATCCTGAACCAGATCGATATCGGCCATCCCTGGGAAAAGTACGGCTGGGCCGCGCCGATCACGGCGTTCGCGCTGATCTGCGCCATCTTCATCACTGCGCCCCGGCAGGCTGCCGATAGCGGGCCGCCGGTGTCGGACGGCGAGGTGCTGGCGCTGAGCGCCAAGCATTGCATCTCCTGCCATGCGCGCCGGCCGACCCATGAAAGCTTCAAGGAGCCGCCCAAGAATGTTACGCTTGAGACGCTGGCCGACCTCAAGCGATTCAACCAGCTGATCATGATCCAGACCGTTCGCAACAAGGCGATGCCGCTCGGCAACCAGACCAACATGACGGACGACGAGCGCGCGCAACTGGGACGCTGGCTCAGCGCTCATTGATGATGACCGTGTCCGCCGATATCGCAGCGATCGGTGCGCGCGCCGAAGCCATGCTGGCCGAACTCGGCGCGATTTCATCCGAGCCGCAGCGGCTGGTGCGTCTCTATCTCAGCGCCGAGCATCGACGCGCCGCCGACCTGGTGGGATCATGGATGCGCGATGCAGGCATGACTGTGACCGAAGACGCGCTCGGCACGGTGCGTGGCCATTGGCGGCCCGAGCTGAAAAGGCGGCTTCTGATCGGCTCGCATATCGACACCGTGATCGATGCGGGAAAGTATGACGGGCCGCTCGGTGTTGTCGCCGGGATTCTTGCAGTCCGGGAACTTGAGGCGCGTCGCGCTAACCTGCCGTTCGGCATCGACGTGCTGGCGTTCGGCGACGAGGAGGGCTCGCGATTTCGCACCACGCTGGCCGGTTCGTCCGCCTGTGCCGGTGTGTTCGACCGGTCCTCGCTCGCCTTCCCGGATCGCAACGGCATTTCTCTTGGCGAAGCGATCGCGGCCTATGGCAAAAGCATCGACGATATCCAGGCCGCGGCCTACAACGCCGCCGACGTCGTGGGCTTCGTCGAATTGCATATCGAGCAGGGACCGATCCTCGAGGCCCGTAACCTGCCGCTCGGCGTGGTGACCGGCATTGTCGGGCAGAGCCGCATGCGCGTTGTCGTGCTGGGCGAGGCCGGTCATGCCGGCACGGTGCCGATGCGCATGCGCCAGGACGCACTTGCGGGTGCCGCCGAGCTGATGCTGATGATCGAACAGACCGCGCTCGAGAACGAGGACGACGGCATGGTGGCGACGGTCGGCCGCATCGAGGCGTCGCCCGGCGCGACCAATGTCATACCCGGGCGCGTCGGCTTTTCGCTGGAATTCCGTTCGTCAAGTGACGAAAAGCGAAAGGCGGCGATCGAGCAGATCAAGGCGGATGCGCAGCGAATTGGCGTCAAGCGCAAGCTGGAATTCGCCTTCGAGCCGTTCCACGAGACGAATACAACGGCCTGCACGCCAGCGCTGCAAGACCTGATGACAGACGCAATCGGTGCGCTGGGCTACGACGCGATCCGCATCCCCTCCGGGGCAGGGCACGACGCGCAGGTGATGGCAAAGCTCTGCCCGATGGCGATGCTGTTCGTGCGGTGCCGGGGCGGCATCAGCCACAATCCTGCGGAGTTTGCCAGCGAAGCGGATATTGGATTGAGCGTTGTGGCGCTCGTGCGCTTCATCGAGGCATTGGCGGCCAAAGACGCGAAACGGGGCGCAGCATGACCGACTTCCTCGATGCCAACTTTCCGCGCGAGGTCGAGTTTCTCAAGGCGTTGGTGCGGGTCCCCTCGGACAATCCGCCCGGAGATTGCGCGCGCCATGCGGAGGAATCCGCGCGCCAGTTGGAGGCACTCGGCTTCAAGGTCGAGCGCCACAAGGTGCCGGATGATGTCGCGAAGAAACATGCCATGGTGTCGGCGACCAATCTGATCGTGCGCGAGACCTTCGGTAGCGGCAAAGGGCCCGTCATTGCTCTGAACGCGCATGGCGACGTGGTGCCGCCCGGCGAAGGCTGGACCCACGATCCTTACGGCGCCGAGGAGGAGGGCGGCGCGATCTACGGTCGCGGCGCCGCGGTGTCGAAGTCGGATTACGCGACCTATGCCTTCGCGCTGCTGGCGCTGAAGGACAATCCGGCCGGGCTCGACGGCACGGTCGAACTGCACCTGACCTATGACGAGGAAACCGGCGGCTTTACCGGTCCTGACTGGCTGCTCAAGCAGAAACTGTCCAAGCCTGACATCGTCTTCTCGGCCGGATTTTCCTATGCCGTCGTCACCGCCCATAGC
>JAEZBA010000015.1 GCA_023430245.1 Pseudomonadota bacterium | reverse complement strand
GGCGAGACGAGGTTGAAGTCCTCATCCATGATCTTCAGGCTCTCCACCTTCTCGTCGGTGGCCTCGAGGCCGAGGGTCGTGAGCCGCTGTTTGATGGCGTCGCGCACGATGGCCGCCGTGATCGCCTTCGTGTTCGAGCCGATGCGGAACGGAGTGTTCGCCGACGTGCGATCGAGGCCGTCGTACATGTCCTCGCCGTTCTTGCCCTGGCAGACGATGTTGGGAGGTCCTTCCTTGAACCCGTATCCTCGCGCGAGGAGCGGCGTGCCTCCGAAGCCGAAGCTGATCCCGACGGCGCCTGTGCAGGTTGCGCGCATCCACGCCTGGATCGCGTCGTCGACCCCTTCGAGGCCCGTCTTCGCCGTGCCTTCCACGGGCACCTCGTGATGGGCGGGGGTGTTCGGGTCGGGGGTGACGCCGGAGCCGTCGTGATGCCCTTGCACCGCGTCCTCGATACAGCCGGAGGCGGCGAGGGAAGAGGCGAGTGTGCACACGACGGCGAACGAGAGACGGCGCGAACCGCTACGGATTAAGGAGATCCTTCGAGGGTGGCGGCGCAGCGCCTGTCGCTGCGCGCACCTCGACTCCTCGCAACGGCCATGCCCAAGGCGCCATCACGAAATTGCCGTGGTTTCAGCCTCCGAGACCTCCGAAAAATCCGAGCGTCGCAAGAACTCGCGAGGGCGCGTCTCGAGATCTCGCGTCGTGCCACTCCGTGTCGTCCGAACGGGCGACGCGGCTCTCAGAACGACTTCAAGTCCGAGATGAGGCGCTTCGAGATGACGATGCGCTGGATCTGGCCGGTGCCTTCGAAGATGTCGTAGACCTTGATGTCGCGGAACCACTTCTCGAGGAGCTGGTGGTCCTTCGCGATCGAGCCTTCGGCGCCGCAGATCTCGATCGCCTCGATGCACGCGCGGATGGCGGCTTGACCGGCCATCGCCTTCGACATGCTCGCCTCCTTCGCGTTCGGCACGCCCTCGTCGGCCATCCACGCGGCGCGCCAGGTGAGCGTGCGCGCGGCCTCGAGGCTCCGGCCGATGCGCGCGAGTCGCTCGGTGATCGCCGCGTAGCGCGGGATCGGGCGCGAGAGGTCGTAGTGGGTCTTCACGAACTCGCACGCGTACTCGTAGGCGGCGCGCCCGATGCCGAGCGCCATCGCTCCGACGAGCGGACGCGTGTTGTCGAAGGTCTTCATCGCCGTCATGAAGCCCTCCTTCGAGACGTACTTTTCCTCGCCGCCGAGGAGGTTCTCTTCGGGGACGCGGCAGTCCTCGAGCACGAGCTCGGCGGTCTCGCTCGCGCGGAGGCCCATCTTGTCCTCGATGCGGCCGACGGCGAACCCCGGCGTGCCCTTCTCGACGACGAAGGCGCGATGCCCCGCGCGCCCGAGCGACGGGTCGATCGTCGCGAAGATCACGTTCCAGGACGCGCGCGCGCCGTTCGTGATGTAACACTTGCGGCCGTTGAGGACCCAGTGCTTGCCGTCCTTGCGACAGGTCGTGCGGATGCCCGCGACGTCGCTGCCCGCGGCGGGCTCGGTGAGGCCGTAAGCGCCCCAGCGTAGCGGTGTGTCGTCGTCGAAGCGGAAGATGGAGAGGAAACGCTTCCTCTGCTCCGGCGTGCCGCTCGCGCGGACGGGAGGTCCACCGAGACCGGGGCCGGGCAGGCAGAGCAACAAGCCCGGGTCTCCCCAGGAGAGCTCCTCGGCGCCGAGCACGCCGAAGAGGTTGCCGCCTCCGCGCTTCTTCTTGTCGGCCTTGTCGGCCTTGTCCGCTGCATCGTCGACGTCCGGGCCGAGGCCGGCGAGCATGCCGCCGCCGCCCATCGACGACGCGAGTCGCATCATGTTGCGGAGGAACTCCTCGGGGATGCCGCCGTCGCGATCCCAGGCGAGCGCCTGTGGGCGGATCACGTTCTTCGCGAGGCCGCGGATCGCCTCACGGAGCTCGAGGTGCTTCTTGCTGAACGAGAACTCGATCGTCATGACGGTGCCTCTCGTGGTGCGGATCAGACGAACGCGTTCTGCGTCTCGGGGGTGGGGAGGACGAGCCCAGGATCGAGCGGCACGCCGAGCGTGACGGCCGCGGCGAGCTGATCGGCGTGCTCGGCGGTCATCCCGCAGAGCCCGAGCTGTTTCGCGTCCCGCATCAGCTTCTCGACCAGGTAGTCGCGCATGAAGCCGGCGCCGCCGTGCAGTTGCACGCCGTCGTCACCGCAGCGCATTGCGGCCTCGTGAACGAAGGCGACCGCCTGCGCGCTCAGGAGCAGGGCTTCCCTCTCGGTGCCTTCGCCGCGTTCGAGCGCGTCCCACGCCGCTGCTGCGCGCCACACGAGCCCGCGGCTCGCGTCGACGTCCATCGCGCGATCCGCGATCGTGAAGGCGACCGCTTGAAAATGCCCGATCGGCTTCCCGAACGCCTTTCGCGTGTCGACGTACTCGCGCGTGAGCTCGAAGGCCGCCCGTGAGAGCCCGACGCCACGCGCCGCGACGAGGAGCGCGTTCTTCGCGAAGAAGCGGACGAGCGAGGCGCTGATGTCGCTGCCACCGCCGAGGCGCGCCGAGTCCGGCACGAGGACGCTCGAG
>JAEZBA010000659.1 GCA_023430245.1 Pseudomonadota bacterium | reverse complement strand
AGCGAGACTCAGGATGAGACGGCGGATCATCGGAGCGACCATCGGGCGGATCATGGCACCGATATGCGCCCGCCCTGCGGCAACGGCAAGGCGGCGATCCTCGTGTTTCCCCGTTACTTTCGACGGTCAGAGCCTGGCCATGGCGTCGGCGATGATCTCCCGCAGGCCGTCGGTGGTCTTCAGGCCATCGAGTTCCTCCGGCAACCGCCACTTGGCTTCGGCGATCTCGGTCGCATCCGGCACCGGCTCGCCGGCGATCCAGCGCGCCGCGAAGCACACAATTACGAAGTGTCGCGCGGTCTTTCCGTCATCGTCACGCATGATCATCTCGCGGTAGCCTGCGAGCGCAACCGGTTCGATCGTGACCTGTGTCTCCTCCCGCACCTCGCGGATCACGGCGTTGGTCAGCGTCTCACCCACTTCCACGACGCCGCCGGGCAGGGTGTAAATGCCGCGGCCGAAGGTGCCGCCGCGCCGCACGATCAGCACCCGGCCGTCCCGGATCACCGCCGCGCTGGCCGCCAGAAACGGCCGGGTCGGGTAGGCCCGCTCATCCACGATTGGCTCCATGACTTGTCCCCAGCGGCGGCGAGGCCGCTTCCCCTGGCCACGTCAGGCACAATGTTGCATCCATGTGTGGACGCTATGCCATCACCACTGCGCCGGACGCGATGCGGCAGCTCTTTCAATACAAGGAGATGCCGGATTTTCCGCCGCGCTACAACGTGGCGCCGAGCCAGCCGATCCCGGTCGTGTTGCTGGCGGACGGCGAGCGGCGGTTCGCGCTGATGCGCTGGGGTCTGATCCCGGGTTTCGTGAAAGATCCGAAGACCATCTCGCTCCTGTTCAACGCCCGTGGCGAGACCGTCAACGAGCGCCCGGCGTTCAAAAATGCGATGAAGCGACGACGCTGCCTGATCCCAGCCAACGGCTTCTACGAATGGAAACGCGATGGGTCGTCGAATCGGCCCTATTTCGTTCAGCGCAAGGATGGCGGCCCGCTAGCCTTCGCGGGCCTGTGGGAAACCTGGATCGGGCCCAACGGTGAGGAGCTCGACACCGCCGCCATTGTCACCACCGACGCCAGTCCGCTCGTCCGATCGATACATCACCGGATGCCGGTGATACTGCCGCCGGAGGCTTGGGACATGTGGCTCGATACCGCGCGGGTCGATCAGAACATGGCGTTAGCACTGATTGCGCCAGCGCAGGACGATCAGCTTGAAGTATACGAAGTGGCGCCAGCGGTGAATCGGGCCATTCATGACGGGCCGGAGTTGATCGCGCGCTATGCTGCGCCACCCGCGAGCGAGACACCGTCTCCGGCCAAGCCCGCGCGCAAAGCCAGAAAAGACGACCGGCAGCCGCCGCTGTTCTGACGTCGCTGCCGGTGCGCATTCGATTCAGTTGCCGTCACTGACCCTTGATTTCGGAGTCGGTGATGATCGTCTTGTATTTCTGGTTCTCGGCGTCGAGGAACGCCCTGAACTCGGCACGCGACAGCTTGCGGATCGAAATCGACGCCCTTGCGAGCTTGGTCTTCAGTTCCGGCTCGTCCAGCACGGTGCGAGCGGCTTGCTCCAGCTTGGTCACAACGTCGGCGGGCAGCCCGGCCGGTCCGAACAGGCCGATCCAGAGTTCGAGGCTGAAGCCCTTCAGAGCCGGCAGTTCCGACAGCGTCGGAATGTCGGGAGCGAATTCCGTGCGGCTTGCGGATGTCACCGCGAAGGCGCGTGCCTTGCCGTCCTTGATGAAGGGAAGCGCAGTCGCAAGCGAGGAGACGCCGAGATCGACATGGCCGCCGACCACGTCGGTCATCACCGGGGCCGCGCCCTTATAGGGCACATGCGTGACCTTGGCGTTGGTGCGGAACTTCACTGCTTCGCCGACCAGATGCATGAAGGTGCCATGCCCGGCGCTGCCGTAATTCAGCCCGTTAGCCTGGCCATTTGCCAGCGCGATCACCGCCTTGAGGTCGGTGGCCTTGATGTCAGGCTTGCCGACCAGAACCATCGGACCGGCACCGATCAACGAGATCGGTGTGTATTGCCGCATCGGATCCGCGACCGGCGATGGCTGCAGCAGGTTGCGGATCAGAAGCTCGGAGCCTGCTCCGATCAACAGCGTGTAGCCATCTGGCGCGGCATTTGCGACACGCATTGCGCCAGCGTAGCCACCGGCGCCGCCGACATTCTCGATCACGATCGGCTGCCCCATCGCGCGTTCGAAATATTCGGCAAAGCTGCGTGCCACGATGTCGGAGGAGCCGCCTGCGGGATACGGCACGATCAGCCGGATCGGACGGTCGGGATAGGCCGCTTGCACGCCGGACGCAGCAAAGGCGAGTGCAATGAGCGTGACAGCGAGGGTGGGAATAAGTCGCGTAAGGCGGCACAGGATCATTTCACAGTCTCCGTCGTGAGGATTTGGCGCGATGCCCGCGCCTCGACTTCCCGGACAAACGAAATCAGGTGCTTTGTGACCTCAGCGGGTGCGGTGAGGGTCATCATGTGGCGTTCTTTCGGTACGATGACGCAGCGGCTGTCAGGCGCGGCGGCAGCCATCGCGCGCGACATTTCAGGTGTCGAATGCGGATCGTTCTCCGACGTCATGAACAGCGCCGGCACGGACAGGCCTTCAAGCCGCCCCTGATGGCGCCGGTCGTTGTCGACAAACAGACGGTAGGTCCGCATGTAGCCGGCCGGATTCACCGATGTGAGAAATTGGCGGCAAATTAAGGCGGCTTCCGCGAATTCGGTGGGAATCGCTTCGCCGAACCAGCGCTTCAGCGTCTCATCAGGCGACGTGATGCCGCCATTGGCTTCGAGCTCGCGTGCGCGGGCTTCGGCGGTTTGCTGCAGGTGAGGCGGGCGGCAATAGACGCCATTCATCGGCGCGACGCTGCGCACCCGATCCGGATGGGTGAGCGCGAATTCCAGGCCGATCAGGGCGCCCATCGAATGCCCGGCGATATGAGCGGACGGAATGTCGAGCGCGTCCATCACGCTGAGCACCTGGTCGGCATAGTCGGAGAGTGTCGGGTTCTCCGGCGGCAGGCTCGACTGGCCGTGGCCGAGCATGTCGAAGGTCACGACATCGAAGTCGTTCAGAAGAATGTCGACCTGCGGCTGCCAGACCGTGTTCTGCATCCCGAGGCCGTGCAGCAGGATTACTGTGCTGCGACCGCTACTGCCCTTGCCGCTGCGACGATAATGCGTCGTGCCGGACTCGCGCGATGGCCCGATCACATGAGGGACGGTGCCGGTCTCAGGCATCGACGGCGCCAAGCTCCTTGAGGTCCTGATAACGGTCGCCGATGCGATGATGCGGCCGGCCGCCGATGGAAGCGCCGAGAGCGACCACGATCTCGTCCGCGGCAGGGGCGTCGGCGATCGAGAACTGCACGGTGAGATAATGCGAGCGCATGCCCTCATCGTGCTTGTGCATCATCGGGATCGCGAGTGCGCAGCCCGGTCCGCCGCGCACATTGGTGAAGCTGAGATAGCTCTTGGCACCGACCGCCTTGCGGAAGACGTTACCGAAGCGCAGCGTATGGATGAGAGCTGACGCATGTTCGATCTCGCCATCGGTGCCGACGATTGCCGCCTTGCCATAGCCCTCGACCGCATCGCCCGACCCCGCGAGCGAAAGAATGCGTGTCGTCAGGATTTTTCCAAGGACCGGCGCAAGCGCGCGGATATCCGGACCGAGATCCTCCACGAAACCGCGCTCCGCCCACGGATTGCGAACCACGGCCGCTACCGCGAACAGCTGCAGCGGAACCGGCGCCACGCGCCCGCCATCGATCAGGGTTTCGTCGATATAAGTAACGATCTTGCGGATACTGCCGGTCATTTATAGGCTTAAAGTCCGTTTTGGTATACCATAATACAAAAGTTAGAACCCGCCGTTGGGCGAGTCAAGCCGAGGCGTGCGGGCGGCGGGGGAATCCGCTAACAGGAGCGCGGAGGAGCCATGAACTCACCGATGTTGGTGGATCGGAGTGCCAAGACGCTGCGCGAGCTGACGCTTGAGAAATTGCGCGAGGCGATTGCCGAACAGCGCTACCGTCCGGGTGACCGGCTGGTGGAACGCGATCTATGCGCCCAGCTCGGCGTTAGCCGCACCGTGGTGCGTGAAGCCTTGCGCCACCTGGAAGCGGAGGGCCTCGTGCGCTCGCAGGGGCAACGCGGTCCGGTCGTGGCGCGCCCGACGACCGCAGAGACGCGGCAGATCTACGAAATTCGCGGGGCGCTCGAGAGCCTTGCCGCGCGCGCCTGTGCCGAGAGCCGTGACCCCGACATCGCCGACGCCCTGGATACGATCCTTGCCCGGATGCGCCGTGGCTACAAGAAGGGCTCGGCCAGCGATGTGCTGGCGGAAGCGACCAGTTTCTATCGCCTGTTGTTCGAGGGCGCCGGCAAGCCGGTCGCCTGGACCATCATCTCTTCGCTGCATTCGCGCATCAATCACCTGCGCGCACTGACTATCCAAACGCCGGGGCGCTCGCGGTCCGGTCCGATTCAGATGCAGGCGGTCGTCGATGCGATCCGCGCCGGCGACGGCGACGCGGCCGCCAAAGCCTGTCTGGCCCATGTAGAAGCCGCGTCCGCGCTTGCTGACACGTTGATCCGCGACATGGAGCGCGCCGAACGCCTTGCGGCTGCGGGCTGACCAGCCCGCACGTTCTCTCCGTCGCCCATCACCCGCTGCCGTTCAGCGTTGTGGTGGTCGGATGCTTGCCGCTCGTGCGCAAACGCCTAAGCGCGCGAAACGCCATCCACGCCAACAGCAGCACAATTCCGAGCGCGATCAGCGGTGCGGCGAGTGCCAGCAGTGGAAGGATAAAAGCGCCGCCGAGTTCGGCGGTCGCAACTGCCGAATTGCCGATGCCGCCGGTGAAGATCGTCGATTTCGCCCGTAGCATGGTCGTGACCAACTGGGTGACGCTGGCGGCCCCGCCACCCGCAATGATGGCGGCAGTCCATTTCATCATCGGCGGGACGTCGGTCATAACCGCGGCCGACAGCACCGTTCCCGCGACCAGCGCTGCGGGTGCGGCCAGTGTGTCGAGCAAGTTGTCAATTCCGGGAATGTAATAGGCGGCGATTTCCACCAGCGCGGCTACGCCGAGCATCGTCAATGCGAGCGGCGTGGCGAGCCAGGCAAAGTTTTCAGCCAGCGGAAGGTAACCGGTATAGGCCGCACCGCTCGCGATCAGCATCGGCAGGAAAACGCGAAAACCTGTCGAGGCCGCGAGGACAACGCCAAGCGCGACAGACAGCGCGAGATCGAAAGTTGACATCGAAAAAAACCCGCATGCCATCCCCCGCCAATACGGGCGGGAATCGGAGGGAAATTATAGCGCCTGTCTCGAAATGGCAGGTCCTGCGACCGACAATATTCTACCGCTTCTCACCGCTGTCCCGGCCGCCGGTCGCGAAAATGTGAGGCGGGGACCTTACGTCACCGCTGCAGAGGACTGGTCACTGTGGCGTAGGATGACGTGGCTAAAGGGGACGCGTTCGTTCGCAACAATCTTTCACGGGAGTGCTTATGCTGACCAAACGCGACCTCTTACGGTCCGCCGCCTGCGCTGCTGCGGCGACCACCATGGCGAAGCCCTATCTCGCGCTCGCACAATCCGGCCGCCCGCGTTTCTTCGAGGCCAGGGACATCGCTGAGCGTGGCTTCATCTACGGCTTGCCGCTGGTGATGAACTACGGGGTCATGTACGAGTTCGTCATCGACAAGAACTCGTCGCAATACAAGGCGCCGTTCAACCAGATAAAAAACGAGTCGAACGTATTCACCTACAAGGATACGGCGGTCCCGACACCGAACAGCGACACGCCGTATTCGATGCTGTGGGTCGACCTGCGGGCCGAGCCGATGGTTATTTCCGTGCCGGCCATGGATCCCAAGCGCTATTATTCGGTGCAGCTCGTAGACGGCAACACTTACAATTACGGCTATATCGGTAGCCGGGCGACCGGCATAGCCGCTGGCGATTACATGGTGGTCGGCCCGGATTGGAAGGGCACGATGCCGGCCGGCATCAAACAGATGTTCCGGTCGAGCACGCAAATGTCGCTCGCGATCTTCCGCACCCAGCTCTTCGATGCGGCTGACATCGGTAATGTCCGTAAGGTTCAGGCCGGTTATCATGCGCAGCCATTGTCGGCTTATCTGAAGCAGCCAATGCTCGCGTCTTCTACGGCCGCAGTCGATTTTCCGAAATTCGACAAGGAGCTCGTGAAGACGGATTTCTTCCGCTATCTCGACTTCGCGCTGCAATTCGCACCGGCGCAGGAGAACGAGAAGGAGATCCGTGCGCAGCTCGCGCGCATGGGCATCGGACCGGGGAAGACCTTCGACTTCAAAGACCTTACGCGCGAGGAGAAACTCGAGGTCGGGCTCGGCATGAAAGAAGGCGAGCGAAAGGTCGATGAGGCGGTCGCCAACGCCGGCAAAGCCATCAACGGCTGGCGCGTGAGTGGGCTGCCGGGAGATGCTGCGCATTACGATGGCGACTGGATGAAGCGCGCGGTCGCCGCCAAGGCCGGCATCTACGGCAACAGTCCTGAAGAAGCGATGTACCCATTCACCCGTGTCGATGTCGATGGTCAGACACTCGACGGCAGCAAGCACAATTATGTGCTGACCTTCCCGGCCGGCCAGTTGCCGCCGGTGAATTCGTTCTGGTCGATCACGATGTATGATGGCAGATCGCAATTGCTGATCAACAATCCGATCGACCGTTACCTGATCAATTCGCCGATGCTGCCCGGCATGAAGACCAATCCGGATGGATCGCTGCCGATCTACATCCAGAGCAAGTCGCCCGGGGCAGACAAGGAAGCCAACTGGCTGCCCGCGCCCCACGGCCCGATTTACATGGTGATGCGCCTGTACTGGCCGAAGACGGCGGCGCCGTCGATCCTGCCGGCGGGCTCGGGCACCTGGCAGCCGCCCGGCATTCAGCGCGTGGCTTAGCGGGCGAAGGCCGCTCCCGATAGCGAGAACGACCACCGACGTGGCGAGGGCCCGGAGCGTGTCCGCACCGGGCCCTCATCATAGGCATCAGCCAACCTGTAAGCCGGGTTCTGTATGGCCC
>JAEZBA010000598.1 GCA_023430245.1 Pseudomonadota bacterium | reverse complement strand
CTCGCGGTCGCGCGCATGGGCGCGCATATCACCTACATGTCGGACGCCGCTTTGCACCGGAAGTTCGGACGCCGATTCCAGGACCGCAGCAATCCGACCTTTTCGTTCGACGCGGATTTCGAGGTCGAGAGCTATCTGCGCCATCAGGGCTCGTCCTTCGTCGAGCGTTTCGACGCCAATTCCTATCTCTATCTCACGCGCGCGATGGATTACTTCGATATCGCCGCGGAGCATGACGGAGTGCTGGCGAATGCCTTCAAGGATTCGCCAACGCGCTTCTGCGTCGTCAGCTTCACCAGCGACTGGCTGTTCCCGACGTCTGAATCGCGAGCCATCGTGCATGCGCTGAATGCCGCCGGCGCGCGGGTCTCGTTCGCCGAGATCGTTACCGACAAGGGCCACGACGCCTTCCTTCTCGAGGAGCCGGAATTGTTCGCGATCATTCGCGGATTTCTCGACGGCGCTGCACGCGCGCGGGGGCTTGTGGTACCCTCATGAACATGCACACCCGTCCGCAACGCGAACTGGCGATCCCGCATGCTGCGCGCAATGCGTCCGGCGCGCGCGTCGATCTCTTGGTGGTCTCGCAGATGGTGAAGCCCGGCGCAAAGGTGCTGGATGTCGGCTGCGGCGACGGCGAACTGCTCAAGATTCTGACCGAGACCAAGGGCGTCGACGGCCGCGGGATCGAGATCTCGCGCGAGGGCGTCAATCTCTGCGTTGCCAAGGGGCTCGCAGTCATCCAGGGCGATGCCGATACCGACCTTGCCGATTATCCGAACGACGCCTTCGATTACGTCATCCTGTCGCAGACGCTGCAGGCGACCTGGCAGCCGCGCGTGGTGCTGGAGCACATGCTACGGATCGGCGAACGCGCGATCGTGTCGTTTCCGAATTTCGGTCACTGGAAAATGCGGCTGAAGCTTCTGTTTCTCGGTCGCATGCCACGCACCAAGAATCTGCCTGACACCTGGTACGACACCCAGAACATTCACTTTTGCACCATCCGCGATTTTCGCGATCTATGTAACGAGATCGACATAAAAATGGAGGCTGCGGTCGCGCTGAATGCGTGGGGTGGCAAGCTTCGTATCAACGTGCCGTGGTGGTTCTGGAATTTGTTCGGCGAACAAGCCGTATTCCTGCTGAGCCGCAAGCGTTAACCATTTGTGCCTGCGACCTTCGTCGCACGCCGGCGCCATATTTCGTTCTCGTTTGCATCAATGTTTCAGTTCGAAAGCTGATGTGAACGCGCCGCCGGATTCTGGTCCCATTCCGGCCCGCTTCCCCCGTCATTGCGCAGGCCTCGCCGCCGTGTCCGTCACGGCGGCGTTTTCGTGACTGCCGTACGCCGATCGCGTGCGGTGGCCTGCAACGGGACAAGAAGAAAACGGGATTGATCCATTGATGAGTTTGAAGCTGACGACAACCGAACTGACACCGACAACAACCCAGCCTACGACAACCAAGCCGACACGACGTTTATCCAACGCGTTCACCCTCGCCGCTATGATCGCAACCGCGATTGTCCTCTCCCAGACGACGGCCGAAGCCCGGCGCTACAAGCAGAAAACCGTCCGCCATCACGCGGCTGCCACGGTCCCTGTGTCGGGCGGTATCCACGGTTCCGGCAACCAATATGCGCATCTCGCCAGTGGAGGTGCCGCAGCGCCGGCAAAGCGCTCCGCCAGGAATGAGCGGCACTGGCGCAAGGCGGGCGCAGCCGCATCGAGAGCGACGCGTGCGCATTCACCGCGGGTCACGCGGGCGGCGCGGCGCTCCTATGCCGCAGTCCCGCCAACGGCTGGCATGGCTTCAGGCATGGCCGTGGGCATGGGTTCGTCCGGACTGGTCGCCAAGGCGCGCAGCTATCTGGGCACCAACCCGACCGGCATGAGCGCGGCCTGGTGCGCCCGCTTCATGAACATGGTGCTGGAGAAGTCCGGCCGCCGCGGCACCGGATCGAACATGGCTCGGTCGTTTGCCAGTTATGGTCGCCGTGTCTCCGGGCCACAGGTTGGCGCCATAGCGGTGATGTCGCGGGGTCGCGGCGGCGGGCATGTCGGCATCGTCTCCGGGATCGACAAGTCCGGCAACCCCATCATCATTTCCGGCAATCATAACCGCCGGGTGGGCGAAGCGGCTTATCCCCGCGGCCGCATTTACGCCTATGTGATGCCTTGATCGCCCGCTGAAATCACTCCGTCGTGAGCGCTTTTGTAACGCGTAGCGCAGCACGAGGGGGAAGGGACCACGGCCGCCTATGGGCGGCCGTGGCGTTTGTCAGGTCAACTTTGCCTTCAGGAAGGCGTCGGGATCGCTGAAGAAGTCCCGCAGGAGCCGGTAATGATCTGTTTCTTCCATGGTGGCCGGTAGAAGTCCGGCATGTGATAGCCGCAGCAGGCGGGCTCCCGGATAGGCCATCAGCATCGGTGAGTGCGTCGCCATGATCACCTGGCAAATGCCGGAATCGTCCATTCTCTGCAGAAGTCGCAGAAATTCGACCTGGCGCGACGGTGACAGCGCCGATTCCGGTTCGTCGAATATGAAGATACCCTGACGCTGACATCGCTCTTCGAAGAAGCGCAGGAAGCCCTCGCCATGCGAATGCGAGAGAAAGTCAGGCGGTGCGCCGCCGGCATCGAGCGCCGCCTGATCGAGATAGCGCGCGACCGAAAAGAAGCTCTCGGCACGGAAAAACCAGCCGGCACTGAGTTTTGGCAGCCAGCTGGCGCGGAGCGCATCGGCCAGTCGGCCGCCCATGACTTCGACGGCGCGCGAGTGATCAACTGGCATATAGCCCTTGCCGCCACCTGCTTCGTCATAGCCGGCGAGAGCCGCGATACCTTCGAGCAAGGTCGACTTCCCGGTCCCGTTTTCGCCGACGATGATCGTGACGGCCCGATCGAAACAGAGGTCGAAGCCCGCCCGGAGGAAAGGGAGGCAGAACGGATAGGCTTCCGGATCCTGAACGCGATCCTGGTCGATCCAGATGCGCTTCAGATAGGGCGCCGGCAGGTTGATCTGGCGGTTCTTTCGCGTTGCCATATCACCGCCAGTTCTTTGCCTCACCGGTGGATCAGCGTGCCGGCGCCGTGATCGGTGAAGAGCTCTAGCAGCACCGCGTGCTTTTCCTTGCCGTCGAGGATGACGACGCCCTCGACGCCCTGTTCCAGCGCGGTGATGCAGGTCTCGACCTTCGGGATCATGCCGCCCGAGATGGTGCCGTCGGCAATCAGCTTGCGCACGTCATTCATCGACATGTCCGGGATCAGCTTCTTGTTCTTGTCGAGCACACCCGGCACGTCGGTCAGCAGCAGCAGCCGCTTGGCCTTCAGCGCGCCGGCGATATACCCGGCGAAAGTGTCGGCATTGACGTTAAAGGTCTCGCCATTGGCGCCCGAGGCGATCGGCGCCAGCACCGGAATGAGTTCGCGGCCGATGATCTGGTCGAGCACCGACGTGTCGATCGTCTCCGGCTCGCCGACGAAACCGAGATCGACCACATCCGCCACGGACGCGCCACTGGGACCGCCGGCCTTCTTCGCGATCACCATGTTGCCGTCCTTGCCACAGAGGCCCACAGCCTAGACGCCGGCCAGATTGATATGGCTGACGATCTGCTTGTTGATCGAGCCGGCCAGCACCATCTCGACGATCTCGACGGTCGCCGCATCGGTGACGCGCAGGCCGCCTGAAAATTGCGACTTGATGCCAAGCCGGTTCAGCATCGCCGCGATCTGCGGGCCGCCGCCATGCACCACCACCGGGTTGATCGCGGTCTGCTCGAGCAGCACGATGTCGCGGGCAAAGGCGCGCGCGGCTTCCTCCTCGCCCATGGCGTGGCCGCCATATTTGATCACCACGATCTCCTCGTCGTAGCGCTGCATGTGCGGCAGCGCCTCGGACAGAATGCGAGCCTGGTCGAAGGGGGTAACCGTCATTTGGGAAGGTCCTTGGCGGGAAAGCCTTGCAGGAGAATTCGCGGCGGTTTTAGCGGGCCGCCTGAGAATGCGGAAGGCCTAGCGCATCGCCAGGAATGCCGACACCGCCAGCAGCGCCCAGCCGCCGATCATGACGATGCCGCCAGCAGGCGCGGCCATCGGGAACAGCCGGTGGCCGGCATAAGCGCGCAGCGCGAGATCGCCGGAAAACAGCGCCACCCCGGCCAGCAATACGATCGCGGCCACGACCCCCACTGGCCGGCTGATGACACCGGACGCTATCCCGGCGCAGGCCGCGGTCACCGCCGCCGCATGGAACAGCAGCATGTGGCCGGCGCTGTCGAGCCCTGTGCCCGGCTTCGCATGAGCCCCGGCGGCGGCGAAAATGATGCCGGCGCATCCGAACAATGCGGCGATTCCGGTCAGGACCTGCAGCATGGATGTCTCTCCTATCTCCGTTCGGCGACGAGCCGCGCAATCGCGGCGCGCAGCTCCGGAATGCCGGTGCCCTCGCGCGACGAGGTCGCGATGACGTCCGGAAATGCAGCGGCGCTTTTGACGATCCCTGCCGACACGTCGGCGATGCGCGCTGCAAGGTCGGCCGCCGAGAGCTGGTCGCATTTGGTCAGCACGATCTGGTGCGAAACCGCGGCGGTTCGCAGCAGGTCGAGCGCCGGCTTGTCGGCCGCCTTGATGCCGTGGCGGCTGTCGATCAGCACGTAGACCCGGGCCAGATTGGCGCGGCCCTGCAGATAGGCATGGATCAGGTCGGTCCAGGCCCGGACCTTGGCCTTCGGCGCCTCGGCATAGCCGTAGCCTGGCATGTCGGCGAGCCGCAGATTGTCCGGTCCCTGGAAGAAGATGATCTCTTGGGTGCGGCCGGGCGTGTGCGAGGTGCGCGCCAGCGCTTTCCGTCCGGTGACGGCATTGATTAGCGAGGATTTGCCCGCGTTGGAGCGGCCGGCAAAGGCGATCTCCATGCCCTTCATCGGCGGCAGCGTTTCGGGCGAAGCGCCGGCCCAGATGAATTGCCAGTCGCCCGCGAACAGCTTGCGGCCAGCCTCGATCTCACTGCGGGTATAGGCGGTCATACGCCCTCCCTTGGTCGGTGCCGGGCTTGCAGTCAAGCGCAAGCGAGGTGACGTGTTCGGCGCCGAACGCTCGGGCCGCTCATAAAGATGGCCGGGACGAAGCCCGGCCATCTGGTCGCCCGGTCAGGCCGGGCCATGACAATTGTGATGCGTTACGCCTTCGGCGTCTGCGGTTTCTTCTTGCCGAACATTTCCGCCAGATTGTCCCACAGCTCGATCTTCGCGCCGTGTTTCTTCATGATGTAGGACTGCTGCAGCACCGACAGGGTGTTGTTCCAGGCCCAGTAGATCACGAGACCGGCCGGGAAGCTCGCCAGCATGATGGTGAACAGCAGCGGCATCCAGTCGAAGATCATCTTCTGCGTCGGATCCGGCGGCGACGGGTTCAGCTTCATCTGGAAGAACATCGTGATGCCCATGATGATCGGCCAGATTCCGATCATGAGGTAGATGCCGATCACCGGCACGCTGGCCGGATTCCAGGGGATGAGCCCGAACAGGTTGAAGATCGTGGTCGGATCCGGCGCCGCCAGATCCTTGATCCATCCGAAGAACGGCGCGTGCCGCATTTCGATGGTGATGAAGAGCACCTTGTAGAGCGCGAAGAAGACCGGGATCTGCACCAGGATCGGCAGGCAGCCCGCCAGCGGGTTGATCTTTTCCTGCTTGTACAGCTCCATCAAGGCCTGCTGCTGCTTGACCTTGTCGTCCTTGTAGCGCTCGCGCAGCTCCATCATCTGCGGCTGCACCGTCTTCATCTTCGCCATCGAGGCATAGGACTTGTTGGCGAGCGGGAAGAACACGATCTTGATGATGACGGTGACGGCCAGGATCGCGACGCCGAAATTGCCGAAATACCGGAAGAAGAAGTCCAGCATCCAGAACAGCGGCTTGGTGATGAAATAGAACCAGCCCCAGTCGATCAGCAGTTCGAAGCGGTTGAGCTTCAGCGCCGTGTCGTAGCCGTCGATCAGCGCGACTTCCTTGGCGCCGGCGAACAGCCGCGCCTTGGCGCTACCGGTGCCGCCGGCCGCGATGGTGACGGGATCGAGCAGGTAGTCGGTCTGGTAGACCTTGCGGTTGTTGTGGTCGCGCGCCGAGAACGTCGCCTGCAGCTTGGCATTGGTTTCAGGCAGAAGCGTCGCCGCCCAGTATTTGTCGGTGATGCCGAGCCAGGCATTGGTGACGTTGAAGGCGAGCTGCTTGTCGCTTTCGATGCTGCTGTAGGAAATCTCCTGCAGGCCCTTGTCGCCCATCACGCCGATCAGGCCTTCATGCAGGATGTAATAGCCGAGGATCTCCGGCTTGCCGTGGCGCGAGACCAGTGCATAGGGATAGAGCGTCAGCGGCTCGCTGCCGCGATTGATGACATTGTCCTCGATGGTGAACAGGTAATTTTCGTCGACGGCGATGGTGCGCCGGAATTCGAGGCCTTCGCCATTGTCCCAGGTCAGCGTGATCGGCTTGCCGACGCCAAGCGTGCCTGAGCCAGCTTGAGTCCAGACCGTGCTGTCGTCCGGGACCTTGACCTTGCCGCCGGCGGCGTTGGTCCAGCCGAACTGAGCGTAGAACGGATGCGGGCTGCCGGAGGGGGCAAGCAGCACGATTGCCGGCGATTTCGGATCGACGGTCTCGCGATACTTGATCAGCGACACGTCGTCGATGCGGCCGCCACGCAGCGAGATCGAGCCGTGGATGGTCGGGGTCTCGATCTTCACCCGCGGCGACGCGGCCAACACGGCTTCGCGGGTGTAGGTCTGTCCCGGGATCTTCGGCTGGCCGGGATCGGTGGGCGCTGCCGCGCCGGGCTGTGGTGTGGCGCCCGGCTGCGGGATCGTGCC
>JAEZBA010000593.1 GCA_023430245.1 Pseudomonadota bacterium | reverse complement strand
CGGATGCGGGGCATCCAGTATGCAAGCAACAAACACGGTGTTTGGGGTCCTCGCCCGCTGGCGCGGGCGATGACAGTTCGTGGGACGGTGGCGGTCAGGACCAGGCCGGTTTCGGGAAGACGGGCTGCCGCGCCCCGGCCTTGTCTGCAGGGAACACACCGACCACTTCGCCCTTCTGCCATTGGCCGACGGCCCAGGGATTGGTGTTGCGCTGATCCTTGTAGGACAGCTCGCCCCACAACGTCTTGAAGCTGTCGCGCGCGATCGAGTCGCGAATCTTCTTGCGATCGATCTCCCCGACATTCTCGATCGCCTGCTGCGTTACCTGCAGCCCGCCATAGACATTGATGGCGCCGGCCTCGGATGGGCGGTTGAACATCGCCTGATGCGCCTTGTTGTATTCAGCCATGCCGGGCTCGTCCGGATTGAGTCCGCCATAGACGAAGATACCGTTGACGTTGTCGCCATATTTTCCCTTCAGGCCCGGGAAAACGCCGCCGATCGCCATATACATGATCTGCGGATTGAAGCCGACGATCTTGCATTGTTCAGGAAGCGCGAAGGTTTCCGGCGGATAGCTCATGGCGATGAAGGCGTCGGGATTTGAGGCCATCGCCTCGCGGACCAAGGGCTGCAGGTCCGAAGCCGGGAACGGATAGCCCTTGTTGAAGACGATCTCGACGCCGTTCTTCTTTGCCGCTTCCACGAATGCGGTGCTCATTTCGAGGCCGTATTCGATGTTCGGGTGAATTACCGCGGCGCGGCCCTTGATCTTTCCGCTTTTCTTGAGATCCCCGATCATCTTCGCGAGCGGTTCGGTCGACTCGGTCGGCTGTGAGATGTTCCAAAAAGCGAAAGGCCATTTCGGGCCAAGGGTATAGGTCTTGTTGGTGGTCGCGGTGGTGTAGATCACCGGATATTCGTATTTGTTGGTAATCGGCGCCGATGCCAGATTCATGTGGCTGGCATAGGGGCTCAGGATCATGTCGACCTTGTCCTGCTGGATCAGACGCTCGGTCAGCTTCAGCAATTCGTCCGGCTTGCCCTGGTCGTCATAGGCGACGAACTCGATCGGAACCTTCTTGCCGAATTTCTTCAGCATGATCCCGCCGTCGTCGTTCACCCGCTTCTGCCACAGCTTGTATTGCGAGATGCTGGTCGATTCCGCACCCGGTCCGAGCGGACCGGATTGGGTGATGGCGTATCCGAAACGGATCTTGTCCGGCGCGGCCTGCGCCTGCGCGTAGACGGTAGGCAACGCCGATGCGCCGACGAGCACGGCGCTGCCTTTGACGAAAGTTCGCCTGTCCATGATTGTCCTCCCGTTGTTTCCGTGACGATACGCGCCGGCTTCTGTGGCTGGTCGCGCACCGTTCGTCCCTGTCGATCACCGGTCCGCGCGCTTGGCGCGAACCGGCTTATTCCACGTCAAGAAAATGCGTGAGGCGATCAGCCCATGAAACGCGCGACCGCGTCCACGGCTTCCGGGCGCTCCAGATGCACGAGATGGCCGGCGCCCTTGAACACCTGAATGTCGGCGTTGGGGATGAACTTGCGCCAGGTCTCAGCCTGTTGCGAGGGAATGACCTTGTCTTCTTCGCCCCACAGAATCTGGGTCGGCACCTTGATTCGATGCAGATAGCGCATGAATTTGGGGTCGCCGGGATGCTCCCAGAACAGCCGCGCGACGGTGCCGGCCTCGCGGTAGCGCTCACCCATGAAATCGAGGTCGGGTTTTTCCGGCAGCCGCTTCTTCAGCACCTCGAAATCCGAGACCAGCAGGCCCGGCACCGCCTCGCCCGGCACCGCGAGGATATCGAGCATCGGATGCTTCGGATCGAGCATGCCGGCGGGTGCAATCAGCGTGAGCTTCTTGACGCGATGTCCGTGCTCGCTGGCGAATTTCGCCGCGAGATAGCCACCCATCGACAGTCCGACCAGGTTGAAGCGATCGAGCTTCAGCATGTCGAGCAGCTCGAGATAATGCATTACGTAGTCGTGCAGCGAGGTGAAGGTCGGGTCGTCGCCCGACTCGCCGAAGCCCGGATGATAGGGGGCGATCACGCGGAAGCGATCGGTCCACCGCTCCGCGAAATCGAAACCGTCGACGGTGCCGGCACCGTGGAAAAACACCAGCGGCTCGCCGTGGCCGGCGGTGTAGATGACGGTCTGCACGCCGTCGACATTCAGGGTTTGACGTTCGAACTTGCTCATTATCAGTGTGTCCCCTTACTCGGCCGCCATGCGTTGCGGAGAGCCTGTGCGCTGCTTCAGTCGCGGCATCACTTCCTCCGCAAACAGGGTGAGATTCTTCACCGTCTTCCAGTGCGGCATGTCGGCGACATGCATCACGCTGTTGATGTGGTTGGTCTTCATGCGGACGGTCCATTCGCCGATGTCGTTGGCGACCTTGTCCGGCGTGCCGACCGAGATGAAGAACGACGAAGAGATCGCCTTGAAGTCGAAGCCGCCATGCATCTTGTCGGCGGTGGCGGCGCGCTGCTTCAACTGGTCGACCGAGAGATAGCCGGGAGGCGCGAGGTATTGCGGCACGGTGCGGGCAAAATCCTCGAAGAAGCGCTGCAGATGCGGGATATACTCCTTCTCCGCCTGCTCCTGGGTCTCGGCGACATAAACGAAGGTCAGCAGCGGAAGCTGGTCCGGCCGAATGGTGTGGCCGAAATGCGCCGCGCGTTCGCGCAGCTGCTCGTTGAGTTCCTTGGCGCGCGCCTGCGTCACGAACACCGACGCATAGCCGAAGCCGAGTTCTGCCGCGAGATCGATGGTTTCCGGCGAACCGGTGCCGACGATGTAGCAGGGCGGATGCGGCCGCTGATATGGACGCGGCCACGGATTCAGGAAGCGGTAGGTGTAGTGGTTGCCGTAATGCGTGGTCGGTCCATCTTCCGACCAGGCCTGCAGGATGATCTTCAGCGACTCGCGGAACTTCTCGCGCGCGGTCGCGGGATTGACCGGGTTCGACCAGTATTCCATGCCGGTGCCGAGCGGGAAGGCGACCTCGAGCCGTCCCTTCGACATCACGTCGAGCGTTGCGTATTCCTCGGCCAGCCGGTTCGGCATCATGAAATTCGGCGGCGTACCCCACACGCAGATGCGCACATTCTTGGTCTGCGCCACCAGCGAGGAGGCGATGATGTTCGGCGTCGCCATCATCGAATAGACGGTGTTGTGGTGTTCGTTCACCACCACCGCGTCGTATCCAAGCTGGTCGGCCAAGACGAGTTCGCCGATATAGCGGTTGTAGAGTTCGTGGCCCTTGTCGGGATCGAAATACTTGTTCGGAAAGCTCACCCAGGTCGATTTGAAGTCTTTGTGATTTTCGGGGAGGTCCGAATACGGCATGAAATGCATGACGTTGAAGCGAAGTGGCGCAGCCATCGCAGGTCTCTCCTTGGTCTGTTCCTCGTCGGATGCTCGCCTTTTAAGCCGGCGATGCCTGGGGCTCTTTGGCCCTTTCCCGTCCCAATCATTCTGAAAGTGGCCTGCAACCGAGTCAACGGCGGCGAAGCGTTGCCGGCGGCCCGTTTTGCCACAGGACAATTTGGCGTTTCGCTGGCAAAACGTCGGGACTCAAATCCGCTCAGCCGAATTCCGGAGCGGACGGCGGCGTGAATCGGCGCGCGGCGATGCGCCGATAGCGCGGCCCACTCCTGGCCTCGTGGGCAGGCGGCGCGGAGTGGCCGTCGGCTAATCCGCCTCGGGTCGGCTGCCGTATGACGGCGCCGGCGTGCCGGGAACCAGCGACACATGCGTGTGTGTCATCAGCCACGGCGCGTCCACCGCTTCGCGCATGAGCGTTGCGGTGACGCGCACCGGCCGGGCGAAATGCGAGCCGTCCTTGTGAATACCGGTGGTGCGAGCCATCACCGCACCCATCGCCATCAGCCGGTCGGGCGAGACGATGACTTCGAGCGTCGAAAGATCGTGCGTGTAGTCGGCAAGCGGCGGCCACACCGCACGCCATTGTTCGGCCTCCAGCGCGTCGCGCGACGCCATCATCTTGCCGAGCGAACCGAAGGCGATCACGTCTTCGGTGTAGAGTTCGCGGGCGCGCCGGAAATCGACGTTGCCGACCAGAATGCCCCAGCGCTCGAAAAATGCTTCGAGCGATTGTCGGTCTTCGTCCAGAACAGGCAGGCGCTTCATGGTGAGGCTCGCGTGCGCGCGTCGAGGATTATAGCTGCATCTGCTGCCGCGCATCGGGGATGTCGACGGCGGGGAGGCGGATCACCCCCTGCTTGGTGGTGATGACGATCACGCTTGCCGTCGTCAGGCCCTCGATGAACTGGTTGTAGCGCTGAACGAGGTTGCCCCACTTCTTTTTGCGCTCGCTCATGCCGAAGTCGTTTTGCATGAAATAGACCGCCGGCTTGCCGGCCTGCTCCTCCGTGGTCAGGTCGCCGTCCATCCGCCAGCGCTTCTTGCCGGTATCGATGTGGACGCGCGCCGCGCCCTTGGTCTGGGGCCCCTGCGGATAGGCGAACCAGATACTGATGGTGCGACCGGCCCGGACCAGGAACATCACCTTGCCGTCGCTGACAAAGGACAGGTTCGCCGCATCGGCAGCGTCCTTCTCGAAGCGCCAGTTGCCCTGGAGCGGCAGCTTCGATTTGTCCTGGGCGGAGGCGGGTGGCGGAAGCAGCAGAAACGAGAGGGCGAGCAACAGTGCAGCGGAGAAGCGGGGCATGCGGGCATCCTACGGAACGTCTTCAGGCAAGCGCTCCATGATACCCGTCATTACGAGCGAAGCGAAGCAATCCATTCAAATCCACAATCAGGGTCGGTTCTGGATTGCTTCGTCCTGCTTCGGCCAAGCCTCGCAGTCCTCGCAATGACGGCTCCCTAAAGCACAATACTCGGATTGCGGATGCACTGGTCGCAATCGATCAGGTTGAGCTGGCGCACAGCGATCATCCACCGCCCGTCCTGTTTCACGTAACGATGCCCGCACCAACCATAAAGACAGCGGGTTTCGAAGCCGCGGAATTCGGCGATCATGATGTTGGACCGCACCATCCTCGTGTCGGGGCGGTCGGTACCGAACACCTCGACATTGGTCACCAGCCGCACCGTGCGAGACTTCGGCTTCTGCGACCAGGCATAGCCGGTACGCAGCCGGTAGACGCGATCCTCCAGCCGGCGCCGGTCGTCGAAGGTGATGGCGATTTCCTTGCGCGGATCGCCGCCGGTCGGCGTCGACGGCAGCCAGTAGACGCATTCCGGCGTGAACAGCGTCAGCCAATCCTCAAGGCGATCCTGATCTAGCAGCCGCGCCTCGTGTTCCAGAAGGCCGCGAAACAGGTCGCGCTCGACAGTATCGTTGACGACGAGGTCGTCGCGCTGCCAGATCGAAAAGGCCTCGATGATCTCCTCATACAGCGC
>JAEZBA010000566.1 GCA_023430245.1 Pseudomonadota bacterium | reverse complement strand
CGTCGAGAGTCATCAGCCCGCCGGCATCGGCCGGCGCGCCATGCTCGATGGTGGTGATCATCGCACCCGACGCATTGTCGATATCGGCCGCGCGCGCATGACGTCGCGGCACCGCGACGGTCTGGCCTGCAATGCCGATGAAGCCGCGCCGCACCCGGCCGTGGCGGATCAGTTCGCTCAGCACGATCTGCGCGGTGTTGCTGGCGACCGCAAAACAGATGCCCTGCGCGCCCATGATGATTGCCGTATTAATGCCGATCACCTGGCCATGCGATGTGACCAGCGGTCCGCCGGAATTGCCGGGATTGAGTGCGGCATCGGTCTGGATCACGTCCTCGATCAGGCGCCCGGTCTGCGCGCGCAGCGAGCGGCCGAGCGCGGAGATCACGCCCGCGGTCACGGTCGATTCAAATCCGAGCGGATTGCCGATCGCGACCACGAGCTGACCGCGCCGCAGGACCTTGGAATCGCCGAGCGGAGCCGCCGGCAGGTTGCGCACCGAGTCGGCGCGCAGCAGCGCCAGATCGGTGTCGGGGTCTTCGCCGAGCAGGCGCGCCTCCATCACCCGGCCTTCCGAATCCGTGAGACGAACCTCGCGCGCGCCGTCGACGACGTGACTGTTGGTGAGCACGAGCCCGTCCGGCGCGATGATGACGCCGGAGCCGACGCCGCCGGCGGGGCGGCCCTTGCCGTCGGTCTTTCGGGTCTCGACCCGCACCACCGCGGGACCGACGCGATCGGCGACGCCGATCACAGCATGGGAATAGGCATCGAGCAGCGCGGCATCCTGCGCGGCGCCGTCGACATGAGGCTGGGCTTCGTCCGTTTCGAATGCGGACGTATTGGTGACATCGAGCATGGCACGCTCTCACAAACATGTGCGTGCGCGGCCGCAGACGGGTCTACGGGCGCCATTCCGTGGCCGCGCTGTTGGGGTGTCGGCAGATATAGGAGCGGTGCGCGAAAGTTAAAGGGAGCGCGCTTGACCCGTCATCGCAGGTGCTTGAACGCCTCGGTGAAGAAGTACGGCCCAAGCGTGTAGAGGCTCGTCCACATCACGGCGCCCGCCGATTGCGCCAGCAGAAAGCGCGGAAACGGCATCGCCAGCGATCCCGCCAGCAGACCGTTGACCTGGCGCATCAAGGGAATGAACCGCGCCACCACCACGATCCAGACTCCGCCCTTGGTGAAGCGCTGTTCGATATTGTCCAGCCGATCTTCGGTCAGTCCGATCCGTGGACCGAAGCGGCGCAACAGCACGTTGCCGCCAAGCCGGCCGATCAGAAAGCCGGTCGAGTCGCCCAGAATTGCGCCGGCCAGCACCGCGAAATAGACCGACACGATCGAGAGTTCGCCCTGTGCCGCGAGCAAGCTCGCGGCAATCACGCCGGTTTCGCCGGGCACCGGCGAGCCCATCGATTCCAGGTAGATCATGGCGAAGATGGCGAACGCGCCATAGGTCTTGATGAACGGTTCGAAGATCGCCCAGCCTTCATGCAGCGTTGCCAGCATCGTCAATTCCCGCGAACATCTTCATTGTCGCAACTCTTCAATATCCGAACGCAGCGCCAGGCTTACTTATCATGGCGTCTTTCCATTGCGCGATCGGCGCTACATCGCTCTCACATCGGATCGCTGCCGCCGCGTTTGGCCGACCATGCGATCAGCCCGGCGACGATCACGATGGCGAGGCAGGCGCTCCACGGACCCGACACCATGTAAGCTAAAGCGCCGCCGAGCGCACCGACCAGAAAACCCATCAGCACCGCGAACACGGTGGCGAAGCGTTTGCGCGCTTCCGCGACTTGCGCGGCAAGGTCTGCATCGGCCGCAACCCGCGCGGGCCGCAGGCGGGCATAGAGCAGTTCGGTCGCGTCGATCGCAAGCTGGGTGGAATTGCCGGTCATCACATTGGTCTGCGGCACGCCGCGCAACAACAGACGCACCAGCGCCGATTGCACGCCCATCGCCGCCGCGGACAACAGGCCGGCGATGGCCCCCAGCCAGGCGTCCGGATCGGTGATCGGCCATGAATGGAGCATGAGCGCAACGAAGGCCGCGAGCAACAGGGCCTCCAGCGCGAAGACCAGCGGTAGCGAGGAGCGCCTCCCGCCACGCCGCGCGATGATGATCGCGGCGGCAATGCCGGCGCCGAGCATGAAGGCCGGGATCGCGAGCATCTTCGCCGCAACGCCGCGATCGTCGACCACGAGTTCGGCCGCCGCCACCACGAAGCTGCCGGTCACCTGCGCCGCGAAGAAACCGAACAGCGCCAGGAACGTGATGCTGTCGACATAGCCGGCGACAAGACTGAGCAGCGGCGGCACCGCGCGCGGCAGCGGCGCCGGTCCGGCCGCAGCGCTCATCGCTTGCGCAGCCACGCGCCAATGCGCGCGACCGCCTCATGCATGTCGGCCTGCGACTGCGCATAGCAGAAGCGCAGATAATGCCGCCCGTCGACCGGATCGAAGTCGACTCCGGGCGTCGCCGCGACATGCGCCTCTTCCAGCATGCGTTTGGCGAAGTCGTAGGAATCGTCGGAGAAGCGCGCCACGTTGGCATAGAGATAGAAGGCGCCGTCGACCGGCAGGAAGGTCTCGAGCCCCGCCTTTGGCAGGCCGTCGATCAGGATGCGGCGGTTGTCTTCGTAGCCGTGCTTGACGGCGTCCATCTCGTCGCGGCCGTCGAAGGCGGCCTCGGCCGCGATCTGCGACAGCGTCGGCACGCTGATCGCGAGATTGCCCTGCAGCCGTTCGATCGGCCGCACCAGCGGCTCGGGCGCAACCATCCATCCGATCCGCCAGCCGGTCATGCAGAAATATTTCGAGAACGAATTGATCACCAGCGATCGGTCCGAAATGCGCAACGCGGTCTCGGCGGGAAATGCATAATCGAGGCCATGATAGATTTCGTCGGAGATGAAGCGGATGCCCGCCTCCTCCGTCACCCGGATCAGCGCCGCCAGCGCCTCCGGCCGCATCATCGTGCCGGTCGGATTGGCCGGGCTCGCGACCAGAAGTCCGTCGAGTTTCTGCTTGCGATGTTCGGCGAGCACCGCATCCGGGGTGACCGCCCAGCGCGTGGCGTCGCCGGTCTCGATCAGGACCGGTTCACAGCCCAGCGCCTTGAGGATGTGGCGGTAGGGCGGATAGCCGGGATTGGCGATGCCGACCCGGTCGCCGGGCTCGAACATCGCCAGAAAAGCCAGAATGAAACCGGCCGAGGAGCCGGTGGTGACGATCACCCGGGCGGGATCGAGATCGACATTATGGGTCTCGCGGTAATGTCGCCCGATCCGGGCCCGCAGCGAGCCGATGCCGAGGGCTTCGGTGTAACGCAGCGGGCCATCCAGCGCGCGTTTGGCGGC
>JAEZBA010000552.1 GCA_023430245.1 Pseudomonadota bacterium | reverse complement strand
GACACCAGGCTCGACGGCTATTCGGAAAAAGCGCTGGCGCGGGTGTGGAAGGCGCAGCGCTTCTCGTGGTGGATGACTACGCTGCTGCATCGCTTTCCTGCCAACAGCCCGTATGAGAACAAGCTGCAGGATACAGACCTGCAATATCTGTTCTCATCCGAACTGGCGAAAGGTTCGCTGGCCGAGAATTATGTCGGGCTGCCGTTCTGACGCCGCTAGTGGTCCGGTCAATTGAACAAATAGCTGATCCGCGCAACCACGCTGTGGATGTCGGCGTCCACGCCGTGTTCGACCTGGTTGGCGGCCGTGATGGCACCGCCGCTGACTGCCCCGACGTGATTCTTTTCGTTCAAACGGACATAGCCGTATTCGACACCGACAATGACATTTCTCCAGAGTCGATATTCGACCCCGCCGCCGATTATCCATCCATTATGCCAACTTGATGTGTCCCAATCGAGATCGAGTCCAGGCATCGGAGGGCTGGTCCGGCCCGATGTCTCGATGCGGCCTCTTGCATAACCGCCCTTCGCATAAATGAGCCACGCCGGATCCGTGCTGTAGCCGAGACGGCCAGTGATCGTTGCGATTGATTTGATCTCGGTGGTAACGCTCTGCAGCGAGGGCGCGAAAATCTGCACCACATTGTCTTTGGTTTGCTTCAGATCGGTGGCGGTCCAACTGCCTTCGACGCCGATCACCCACCTGTTGGCAAACTCGTAATTGCATCCGACTTGACCGCCGGCGATCCAGCTGGACGCATCGAAATCCTGGTTGGCAGCAAGGATCGGACCGGCGGGACCGATCGAATTGTAGGGATTGATATTGCGGTATTGCCAACTCGTGTCGGACCATGCCCCACCGACTTGGCCGCCGATGTAGCAGCCGGTCCATGTGGTGACGACAACGGCGGGCGCCGCTTTGTAAACCGGTTTCGGTATATCGGCTGCGCGCGCCGATTGTCCGATGATCGGGCTGAGCGCAGCAACAAGGCCGAGCATAGCAATCGGAAGACAGGCAAGTGTGGTCTGCATCGCGAAGCCCCCAACACATCCTCCAATTACAAATGTTACGCTTGTCGAATGGATGCGGCCAGCTGAAAATGCCGGCCAATAAGTGCTATTACACCGCTCTGACGGTGCCGGCTGCCCGGCTACAACACCACAATCCCGGCATGCTTGGCCTTGTCATCGGGCTCGACATGGATCGAGATCAGCGCATCCTGCATCTCGGCCTTGATTGCGCGCTCCAGCCGGTCGCAGATGTCGTGCGCTTCGGTGACGCTCATCGTGCCTTTCACCACCAGATGGAAATCGACGAAGGTCATGCGGCCGGCATGGCGGGTGCGCAGGTCGTGCGCCTCGATCGCGCCGTCGGCATTGGCGGCAATGACCGCGCGGATGCGGGCAAGCTCGCCGTCCGGAACCGCTTCATCGAGCAACCCGCCAACGGATTCTTTCATCACCCGCCAGCCCGCCCACAGCACATTGATGCCGACCACCACCGCCATAATCGGGTCGAGGATCACATAGCCGGTGAGGGCGGCGAGCGACACGCCAACCAACACACCAACCGATGACACGACGTCGGTGAGCAGGTGTCGGCCGTCGGCCACGAGGGCGGGCGACTTGCGCTTGCGCCCCTGCGAGATCAGGACGGAGCACCAGATCGCGTTAATCGCCGTGGCGGCGCCGTTCACGGCGAGTCCGATCCAAGGGGCCTCGACAATGCGCGGCGCGTAGAAAGCCGCATAGGCTTCGCGGAAGATTGCGATCGCGGCGACGATGATCAGCGCGCCCTCGATCACGGCGGAGATATATTCCGCCTTGTGATGGCCGTAAGGGTGATTGGCGTCGGCCGGCTGCGCGGCGAAGCGGATCGCGATCAGCGCGGCGATGGCGGTCGCGACATTGACGATGCTCTCGATCGCATCCGACAACAGCGCGACGCTGCCGGTCAGATGCCAGGCGAGATATTTCAGCGCGAGGACGACGAGACCCACCGCGATAGAGCCGGCGGCGAGAACCTGAACCCGTTTCATTGGCGACCGCTGGTGGGTGAAGGGGCGATCTAGGCCCGTGGCGGCGGCGGCGCAAGCATTGTGTTTTCAAATGCAAATCGGTTGCAGGTGCAGACGATCTGGACTTCCCGCAGCGGCGGTGGCATGAGGGGCCCGCACCCCTCACGGAATTCGCGGCGGCAATGAAAACCTTCTTTCTCCGCTTCTTTACCTGGTGGAACGGCCAGACGCTGAACACCCAGCTCTGGACCTGGCTCTATGGCGAGCTGGTCGGCGAGGACGAGCTCGGAAACCGCTATTTCCGGACCAAGGGCGGCAAGATCGATCCGGTGCTCGGCTTCGAGCGGCGCTGGGTGATCTATAACGGCTATGCCGAGGCCTCGACCATTTCCCCGGCCTGGCATGGCTGGATGCATCACATCGTCGACACGCCGCCGACCGAGGAAAAATACCAGCCGCGGCCCTGGCAGAAGCCGCACCGCCCGAATCTGACGGGCACCCCCGGCGCCTATCGGCCTTCCGGCTCGACGCTGGCGCAGGGCCGCCGGCCGAAAGCCACTGGCGACTACAAGGCCTGGACGCCCGGACGGTAAATCGGGCCGCCGGTGAAATCCGCTTAAAGTCTTCGCGGCATACCCGGCCTTGGGCCGGGCATGCACGCTTTCACTTTCAGCACGTCAACGGCCAGGTGTGGTTGGCCGGGACAAAGCCCGGCCATGACGGCGTTCCTGTTACATCGAGCCTTCCAGCCCGAGCTTGCGCACCAGCGTGCCCCATTTGTCGCGCTCGCTGGTGAAGTATTTCTGGATACCGTCGACCGACGGAGTATCGACCGGGATCAGGCCGATATTGCTGGCGAGCTTCTTCATCTCCGGATCGCTCATGATCTTCTTCATTTCGGCATGCAGACGATCGACAATCGGCTTCGGCGTTGCCGCGGGGGCGAGCAGCACGTGCCAGGACACCGCCTCGAAGTCCGGCGCCTTGGCGGCTTCGGCGAAGGTCGGCACGTCGGGCAGCGACGGCAGCCGATCGGTGGACGACACCGCAAGCGCGCGCAGCTTGCCGTCCTTGATCAGGGGCAACGAAGCGCCGGCTTCGGCAAACGCCATCGAGACGTGACCCGCGGCAATGTCGGCCACGGCCTGCGGCGACGACTTGTACGGGACATGGGTGATGTCGAGTCCGTAGCGCTGCTTCATGTATTCCGACGACAGATGCAGCGCTGTGCCGGCTCCCGGCGACGAATAGGTCAGGGGAGTCTTGCTCTCCTTGGCATACTTGATCAGCTCCGGCACCGAATTGACCGGCAGTTTCGGATCCACCACCAGGATGAACGGCGACTTCACATAGAGCGAGATCGGCACGAAGTCCTTCTCGTGATTGTAGTTCAGTTTCTTGTAGAGCGTCGGGTTGATCGCCATCGGCGCGCTGGTCGAGACCAGCAATGTGTAGCCGTCGGCCGGAGCCGACGCGACCGCGGTCGCCGCCAGCATCAATGCTGCGCCGGGCCGGTTTTCGACGACGACCGGCTTGCCGAGCGAGGCCTGGAGCTTGTCGGCGTAAAGCCGGACCAGCGAATCCATCCCAGTTCCGGCGGCTAGCGGAACCACAATGGTAACCGGGCGTGTGGGATAATCCTGGGCGAGGATCGCTGTGGGCTGAATAAAGGCGCATGCCGCGAGCGCGAACAGCGCACGGCGGCCGGTGACGAACGGCATGAAAGTATCCTCCCTTGAACTGGCGCCTTCTCAGCGCTCTGGTTCCATCACCATGCCGCCCCGCGCCGCGATCGGCAAGCGGGTGCGACACGCCGCCCGGATGCCGGGCCACATTACCGCTGATCGCCCTTTCGCCGCCGCAATCGGCATGTTAACCGGAGAATTGCATAATCGCGGGGCGGGCGAGGGTGCTCAACTTGGGGCCTGGATGAAGGTCGTTTCGATACGACGGCGTGCTGCCGGGCTCGTCGCTGCGGCGGCGGGCAGCGCTTTGATATGCCTTGCTCCGGTCGATGCCCTGGCCCAGTTCGGATCGATTTTCGGCGATCCGCCGCCGCGGCCGCCGAGCAACGTTCCGGGCGGACGCCAGCCGCAACAACAGCAGCCGCAATTCCAGCAGCAACCGCAATTCCCCGACCGGCTGCCGCCCGGGCCGCCGCCGAGTGCGCGCCGTCCGCAGCCGCAGATTCAGAGCGAGCCATTGCCACCGCCGCCTGGCGCGGGTCGCCAGCAGGCTCTGCCGCCGAATATTCGTCCGCCGCGTGGAACCGCGGCACCCGCCAATACGACGCCGCAGCCGGGCGACGAGGTGGTGGCCACCCCGCCGGCTCAGAAGATTCCGAATCAGACGGCGGTGTTCTCGGGACTGGACAAGATCACGGGCCGGATCATCACCTTCGATGTGGCGCTGGGGGAAACGGTGCAGTTCGGCGCGCTGCAGGTGGTGCCGCGCGTGTGCTACACGCGTCCGCCGACCGAGGCGGCGGCAACCGACGCTTTCGTCGAAGTCAGCGAAGTCACGTTGCAGGGCGAAGTGCGTCGCATCTTTTCAGGCTGGATGTTTGCCGCCAGCCCGGGCCTGAACGCGGTCGAGCATCCGATCTATGACGTCTGGCTTAATGACTGCAAACAGCCGACGGTCAACGTGGCGGAGCAACCCGCTCCGCCGCAGCTCGGACTGCAGGGGCCGTCCGAGGTGATCCCGGAGGTCGAATCGGAAGAGGCTGACCAGGCGCAGCAGCAGCAGGAGCCGGCCCCGCGACCGCGTCCGCAGCAGGCGCAGCAGCCAGCACGCGCGCAACAACAGCCGCAGCAACCGGCGCGGCCGCGTCCTCAGCCGCAGCCACAGAGAAGCGGCGGCGCCAATCCGTTCCCGACACCGATCCGCTGAGTGATTATTTGAGGCTCTGGCCGAGTGCTGCAAGCGCAGCCGTGCCCGGTAGCGGGTCCGGATCGAGGGCGAAGAAATCCGCTTCCCCTTCAATCGCGCGTTCCAGCAGGCGATTGTAGTGCCGCTTGCTGACCTCGACGGCGCCGAAGCTGGTCAGATGCGAGGTCACGAACTGGGTGTCGAGCAGCGCAAATCCGCCCGCCCGCAATCGCGCCACCAGATGGACCAGCGCGACCTTCGAGGCATCGCGCTGGCGATGAAACATGCTCTCGCCGAAGAAGGCGCGGCCGAGCCTGACCCCATAGAGCCCGCCGACAAGCTTGCCGTCGCTCCAGGCCTCCACCGAATGGCAATGTCCGATCTCATGCAGCTTGCAATACAGCGACCGGATGCGCTGGTTGATCCAGGTCCGCGAACGCCCGGCCTGCGGTTCCGCGCAGGCATCGATCACGGCTTCGAAGTCGCGATCGATGTAAATCTCGAAGCGGTCCGATCGTACCGTGCGCGCCAGCCTTTTCGGCAAATGGAACCCGTCCAGCGGTATCAGGCCCCGCATGTCGGGCTCGAACCAGTACAGCGAGGGATCGTCGGCATTTTCCGCCATCGGGAAAATGCCACAGGCATAGGCTTTCAGGAGCACCTCGGGGGTGATCTCCACAAAGCCTGTTTCCCGTGCCGAATCCTTGCTCGCCATGACCCTAACTTAACGTCGCGTTATCCCTCAGCCCGTTAAATTTTCGACACTTTGCGAACAAATCAGCGAGCCAAGGTTTAGCCGCCCGCATGTGATGCGTAACGAGGGGTGGAGCATGACGCAGAAGTCCTCAAAACGGAAGTCCGTCCGCAAGGCCGTGGCGGAAGCGGTTGAAAAGCCGATCGAGCGTGAGCAGACCTGCGTCCTCCTGGTCGAGGATGAAGTGTTGATCGCCGAGATCATCGGCGAGGCGTTGAGCGAATCCGGTCATGTGGTCCATGCCGTCGCCAACGCCCAGGAGGCGATCGCGCATCTGTCGAATGGCGCGCGGGTCGATCTTCTGTTCACCGACATCAATCTGCCGGGTGAGCTTGACGGCGTCGGCCTTGCCGAGCAGGTGCGTGCCGCCAATCCGCAATTGCCGATCCTGTTCGCATCCGGCCGCTGGTGGCGGCTCGAGGAATTGCAGAAGCTTCCCAACGCGGCGACGCTGCGCAAGCCCTACAGCCCGGCGCGCGCATGCGAAGCGGTCGAATCGCTGCTTGCGGAGCAGGTCGCTTTGGTTGACGACAGCGGCGCGGAGCGGGACGCCGCGCTAGCTCTTTAGTTTGCTCAGCAAGTCCATCGGCAGCGGCAGCACGATGGTCGACGCGCGCTCGCCGGCGATATTCTGCAGCGCGGACAGGTAGCGAAGCTGCATCGCTTCCGGCCGCTCGGCGAAAATCGCGCCGGCATCGGACAGTCGCTGCGCCGCCTGGAATTCACCCTCCGCGTCGATCACCTTGGCGCGCCGGATGCGCTCCGCCTCCGCCTGCTTGGCGATCGCGCGGATCATGGTCTCGTTGATATCGACCTGCTTGATCTCGACATTGGCGACCTTGACGCCCCATGCGTCGGTCTGTTCGTCGAGGATCTGCTGGATGTCGGAATTGAGCTTGGTGCGCTCCGACAGCATCTCGTCGAGATCGTGCTGACCGAGCACCGAACGCAGCGTGGTTTGCGCGAGCTGGCTGGTGGCCTCGCTGAAATACTCGACCTGCACGATCGCCTTATCCGGATCGATCACGCGATAATAGACGATCGCATTCACCCGAACCGACACGTTGTCGCGCGAGATCACGTCCTGCGGCTCGACATCGAGCACACGGGTACGCAGATCGACGCGCACCATCTGCTGGATGAAGGGGATGACGAGAATGAGGCCCGGGCCTTTCACCTTCCAGAGCCGGCCGAGCATGAACACAACGCCGCGTTCGTATTCGCGCAGGACGCGAAACGAATATAGGAGAATGATCAGCAGAAGGATGGCCGGAATCAGCGTCCCCATCCATGGCGAAAGATATCCGACCATTTTTTCCTCCGGGCTCGTTTGCAGTTCTCTCGCGTCACGTGACGCTTGGTTCCATCGCCGCGCGCAATGCGGTTACGAAGCGGGCTCGACCTCAAGGACCAGTCCATC
>JAEZBA010000538.1 GCA_023430245.1 Pseudomonadota bacterium | reverse complement strand
AATTCGCTGCCGCCCGATCTCAAGGCGATCGTGGAAAATGCCTGTCTCGCCTGCAACACCATCAGCGAGGCCTGGTGCCAGAAGAACAACGCCGAGGCGATGGAAGACCTGGTGAAGAACCAGGGCGTGATCGCGGGGCCGCTGCCCGACTCCGTCGTGGCGGCGTTGCGCGCGGCCAACGACAAGATCCTCGCCGAAGCCGTCGCGAAAGACCCGGTCACCAAGAAAGTCCACGACTCCTACATGGCCTACAAGGCCAAGTACGACGCCTGGGCCGATCTGAGCGAGACCGTCTACCACAACAAGATCCGGAAGGCCTGATTGCACGCTGCCGAAAAGCTGGCCGGCGGGATCGACGCTTTCACCGATCTCGTCGGCCGGGCCACGTCATGGCTGGCGCTGGGCATCGCGCTCGTGATGGGCGCGAATGTGCTGATGCGCTATATGTTCTCCATCGGCTTCATCTGGGCGCAGGAACTGGAGTGGCACATCTTCGTGCCGATCTGCCTGTTCGGGATGTCCTACGCACTGCTGCACAAGGAGCATGTGCGCGTCGACGTGCTGTTCCAGTATTTTTCCGCGCGCAACAAGCACCGCGTGGATATCCTGTCGGCGTTCATATCGATGGCGTTCTGCCTGATCGTGATCCGGCTGTCGGTCCCCTATGTCTACCAGTCTTGGTCGATCGGGGAGGGCACCGCCAATCCCGGCGGCATTGAATATCGCTACATCATCAAGTCGCTGATCCCGATCGGCTTCGCCATCATGTTCCTGCAATCCCTCTCCGAGGCGATCAAGAGCTACCTCGCGATGCGGAGAGCGTGATGCCGTATCTCGAGGTTCTCGCCATCTGCATGCTGGCGTCGTTCTTCGTATTGCTGATGGCCGGCATCCCGGTCGGGCTGACGCTGGCGACCACCGGGCTTTTCTTCGGTTATCTCGGCTTCGGCAGCCTGCTGTTCAACCTTCTGCCCGGCCGCATCTTCGGCGTGGTGACCAACCAGACGCTGCTCGCGATCCCGCTGTTCGTGTTCATGGGCATGATGCTGGAGAAATCCAAGCTCGCCGAAGACCTGATGGACGTGATCGGCCATCTCTCGGGCTCGCTGCGCGGCGGCCTGGGTATCGGCATCGTGATCGTGGGCGTGCTGCTCGGTGCCACCACCGGCATCGTCGGTGCGACCATCGTGACCCTCGGTTTGCTCACGCTGCCCGGCATGCTCCGGCGTGGCTACGATCCAGGCCTTGCCTGCGGTGTGATTTGCGCGTCCGGCACGCTCGGCCAGATCATCCCGCCGAGCCTGATCCTGATCCTGCTGGCCGACATTCTGAACCTGTCGGTCGGTACGCTGTTTGCGGCGGCGATGATCCCCGGCCTGATGCTGGCCGGAATCTATGTCGTCTACATTCTCGTGCTCGGCGTGGTGCGGCCGGAAAGCGTGCCCGCCTTCTCGGCCGAGGAGCGGGCAACGATCTCGCGCACCGATTTGACGAAGAAAATGTTCAAGGTTGTCGCCCCGCCGGTTGGCCTGGTTGCCGCGGTTCTCGGTTCGATCATCGCCGGGATCGCCGCACCGTCAGAAGCGGCATCGATGGGTGCGCTTGGTTCGATCGTGGTTGCCGCCATCGGCGGACGGCTGTCGTGGAAGGTGCTGCGCGAGACCGCGCAGGCCACCACCAAGATCACCGCGATGATGATGTTCATTTTGATCTGCGCGCAGGCCTTCGCACTCGCCTTCCGCGGATTGCAGGGCGAGAAGATCGTCCACGACCTGTTCGCGTTCCTGCCGGGCGGCATCAACTCCGATATCTGGTTCCTGATGCTGATCATCTTCATCCTCGGCTTCTTCGTCGAATGGATCGAGATCTCCTACATCGCGGTGCCGCTATTCCTGCCGGTCTTCCTGCAGGCCAATGTCGACATGGTATGGCTGGCGATCCTGATCTGCGTGAACCTGCAGACCTCGTTCCTGACGCCGCCCTTCGGATGGGCGCTGTTCTTCCTGCGCGGCGTTGCGCCTCCCGAGGTGTCGACCGGGGATATGTATCGCGGCGTGATCCCATTCATCGGGATGCAGGCGGTCGCGCTGGCTCTGGTGTTCATGTATCCCGGCATCGCGACCTGGCTGCCCCGGGCGATCGGCTGGTGAATCGTCATGGAGGTGCTGTAGTCTCCGCCCCGTAATGAACGGAGACCGCGGGCGATGCCCGATATTACGCGTCGTGATTTTCTGGATGGATGCGCGCTTACGATCGCGGGCGTTTTGACACCGGCGGCGCAACTCGCCGCCGCGCAGCCAGCGCCGGGCCCGGCGGCATCGACCGGTTTGCGTGGACATCATCAGGGCTCGTTCGAGGCGGCGCATGCGATGCGTGACGGCGAGGTGCCCGATTTCTCTGGGCGCCCGATCGAGGAGGATTACCACCTCGTTGTCGTCGGCGCCGGGATCAGCGGGCTTGCGGCGGCCTATTTCTACCGCAAGCGGCGTCCGCGCGCCCGCATCCTGATCCTCGACAATCACGACGATTTCGGCGGCCACGCCAAGCGCAACGAATTCTCCGTCGATGGCCGAATGATCTTGGGCTATGGCGGCAGCGAATCGCTGCAATCACCCAAAGCCCTGTGGAGCCCTGTGGCGATGGGTCTGCTGAAGGAGCTCAGCGTCGACATTGCGCGCTTCGACACGGCATTCGATCGCAAGTTCTATCCGTCGTTGGGCCTGTCCCGCGGCGTATTCTTTGCGCGCGAAGCGTTCGGCCGCGACGTGCTGGTGACCGGCGATCCGACGCATATGGCGGCGGACGAACTCGGACCGGACATGCTCAATGCCAAGCCGATTGCCGAGTTCGTCGCAGGCTTTCCCCTCGATGCCGCCGACCGCGCCAAGGTGCTGTCCCTGTATGACCGCGAACGCGATCCGCTGCGTGGCAGGAGCCGCAGCGAGAAGGAACACATCCTCGAAAAGACCAGCTACCGCGATTACCTGATGAAGATCTGCGGGCTGAGCGAGCCGGCCGCCAATTGCTTTCATGGCCGTTCGCTCGACTTCATGGCGCTCGCCAGCGACATGATCTCCGCGGAGGAAGCGCGCGACATGGGACTGCCGGGGTTCGATGGCCTCGGCCTGCCACAACAGGCGAGCGCCGAACGCGACGAGCCTTACATCCATCATTTTCCGGATGGCAATGCGTCGATCGCGCGCCTGCTGGTCCGTGCGCTCATTCCCGGCATCGCGCCCGGCTCAACGATGGACGACATCGTGCTGGCGCCGTTCCGCTATGACCGGCTTGACCTGCGGGAGAATGCGGTGCGCATCCGCCTGCAATCGACGTGCGTCCATGTGAAGGACCGCAAAGGCGGCGTCGAGATCGCTTATGTCCGCAACGGCGAAGCGCATCGCGTCAGCGCCAGCCGCGCGATCCTCGCCGGGTTCAACTCGGCCATCCCCTACATGATGCCGGATTTGCCGGATGAGCAGCGGAACGCGCTGCTGCGTAACGTGAAGGCGCCTCTGGTTTACAGCAAGGTGATCGTGCGCAATTGGGAACCGTGGGTGAAGCTAGGGGTGCACGAAATCTCCGCGCCGATGTCGTTTCACTGCCGGGTCAAGCTCGACTATCCGGTCAGCATGGGCGGCTATCGCCACCCGCGCGCGCCGTCGGAACCGATCGGACTTCATCTCGTGCATGTGCCGAACGAGAGCAATGCCGGCATGGAAGCGCGCGACATGTTCCGCATCGGCCGCATGAAACTGCTGGAGATGACCTTCGCCGATTTCGAGGCGCGCATTCGCGATGAACTCGACCGCATGTTGGGCCCCGGCGGCTTCTCGTCCGGACGCGACATCGCGGCGATCACCGTCAACCGCTGGGCGCACGGCTATTCCTATGTGGAAAATTCGCTGTTCGATGCCGATGACGTCGATGAGACCAAAGAGCGGGCTCGTCAGACGCATGGCCGCGTCGCCATCGCCAACTCGGATGCGGACTGGAGCGCCTATGCCCACAGTGCGATCGATCAGGCCAAGCGCGCAGTCGACGAGGTGCTGTGAGGCTGTCCGACGGCTTTGGAAACGCATCGGCTGAACGGGCCAGGGGGCGTCGCGGTGGGGGCCCTGGAAGCATCCCAGGTCCGTCGGTGGAGATGAAAGGTCTTGAAATCAGGTTCGATTCAGGCGATAAAATGTTATGTTATAACATAACAAAAACTGGCTATGATTAACGAACGCACCATCGATCGACGCCTTCCGGTGACTGTCCTTTCCGGCTTCCTCGGTGCCGGCAAGACCACGCTTCTCAATCACGTCCTCAACAATCGTGAGGGCCGCAAGGTCGCGGTGATCGTGAACGACATGTCGGAGATCAATATCGACGCCGATCTCGTGCGAGATGGCGGCGCGGACCTCTCCCGCACCCACGAAAAGCTGGTCGAAATGACCAATGGCTGTATCTGCTGCACGCTGCGCGACGATCTCCTGCTTGAGGTCCGTCGACTCGCCGAGGAATGTCGCTTCGACTATCTGCTGATCGAAAGTACCGGAATTTCGGAACCGCTTCCCGTTGCCGCGACATTCGAATTCCGCGACGAGGAAAACGAATCCCTTTCTGACGTCGCGCGGCTTGACGCCATGGTCACCGTCGTCGACGCAATCAATCTCCTCAAGGATTATCGCTCGGATGATTTTCTCCGCGACCGCGGCGAAACCGCCGGAGCGGGCGACGACCGTACCCTGGTCGATCTTCTGGTCGAGCAGATCGAATTTGCCGATGTCGTCGTCATCAACAAGATGAAGGACGTCGTGCCAGAGCAACAGGAGGTGGTTCGCCGCGTTATTCGTGGACTGAACGCCGATGCCCGGATTGTCGAAACCGATTTCGGCAAAGCTCCGCTCGACGCCATTCTCGACACGCGTCTCTATAGCGAGGAGAAAGCGCAGAAACATCCACTCTGGCACAAAGAACTCTACGACTTCAAAAGCCATACGCCGGAATCCGAGCAATACGGTGTTCGCTCGTTTGTCTACCGTGCGCGTCGGCCCTTCCACCCCACCAGGTTTCATACGGTCCTCGGCCATGGCTTCAAGGGCGTGTTCCGCGCCAAAGGTCATTTCTGGATCGCGACGCGTCCGGACTGGCTCGCTGAGCTATCGATTGCCGGGAAAATGACTCGTACCGAGGGGCTCGGACGGTGGTGGGCGGCCGTGCCGAAACTGCGCTGGCCAACCGACCGGGAGTCGGTCGCATTCGTGCAAAAGCACTGGCACTCGGTGTGGGGTGACCGGCGTCAGGAACTCGTGTTCATCGGCGGTCCTGACATGGACGAGGCGGCGATCCGGGCGTCACTCGATAGCTGTCTGCACGGCAGTGCGATCACCGGAGTATCCAAGGCGCATGCCAAGCTGGACGATCCATTTCCGGCTTGGGGCAAGGCAGCGTGAAATCGAATCCGGCAACCAGCACCACAAACACGATCGGCGGCCCGGGAGACGACACCTTACCGGTGTGGGCCACGTTTGAAGGCGTAGACAATGACCCAGACTGAGCTCGAAGCGAAAAGCAATTTTTTTCACAGCGTCTTGGAGGAGTGGCTGCTGGATCCCGAGGTCACGGTCGCATGCGGGCGCTGGTCGGACGGAGCGATTTCCGAGTTCATACCGGCCCAGCGTGCTCGGCTTCTCCCCAGCCGCTACAAAGACTGCTTTGTCGGAGTCCGCGAACTGCGCCTGCAGAACGAGGAGCATCATCTGCATATCGATCTCGGGCGCATCCACCAGGCCTGTTACACGGTGGCGCCGAGCGTTTGTCTGGATTTCAAACCTTCATTCGAAGTGCGCTTTCTGACGCTTGGACCAGGTGGTGCTCCGACCGACCGCTGGGCCGTGGCGCTCATGCTGACGCAGCCATACGACAGCGACGGTCTCCGTCGAGCGCTTGTGACGCGGTTTTTCGAACGGGCTCATGCTCATGCATGCCTGCACCCGGACTGGATCGAGGTCCGCATCGAGCCGGATGTGCGAGCCAGCGAAGACAGCGGCCAGTTGCTCTCGCTGCTGCAATCCGCGACATCGACGGATGAGACGAATTGGGACAGGCTGATCGAAACCATCAAGCCCAGCTCCGGCGCGGGCGGACAGGGGGAGCTCTCGTCTCCGCGCGCTCTGCCTGTGATCGAACGTGCTTTGTTGCTGCCCGATGCGTCCCTGGTCATTTATCGGGATCGCACGCTGATCGAGTTCAAGACCGAGAAGGTGGCGGGGGTCTATCGATACGAAGAGCAGGGACATGTTTCCTGGCAGATCGGTCACATTGACGACCATCATTGTCACCTGTCGCTCTCGGCCGTTGAGCGTGTCCTGTTTTCGGCCGAGCCTGTGACATGCCAGGGCGGCGGCCTCAATTATACGATCTGGTTTCTCACCTCGGGCTCGTCGGGCAACCCTTGGCGCCGCGACGGTTACTTCTCGGTAACGTTGAATCGGCCCTACGAGGGCGAAGCCCCTCGTCTCGAAGTCATCGAGCCCCTTCTCGATCTTTATCGCCGATTCGAGCATGAGCCTTGGGTCGAGGCGGACGAGATGTTCCGGACCGTCTTCGATCACGGGGTGCCCGGCCGCAATCGCACGCGAAAGCGACAGTAATGCCGAGACTCAGCACAGAGGACGCTGGCCAGGTTGTGGAGGCTCTGCAGTATCTGCTGGCTCAGGACGCGCGATATCCTGCGCGCGACAAACTCGCCTGCATTGTGACCAGGCTCACAACTCGTGCGAAGCCCCTGCATCGTCGGTGGATGTGCAAACCAAATTCAAGTCGCGTTTCGCGGACCACAGCAGGGACCCGGTCCGAGACGACTTGTGACAGTCGGGCGACACCCTCGCCGCTGTGGAAAGGCTGAAAGCTCCTATTTCTCCTTATACGCCGACACCAGCGCATTCACGTTGGCATCGAACAGCGCGATATAATCGTCGGTGTTCGGCAGCATGCCGATGCTGCCGGCGAGTTGGACCACCGTGGCGCCGGTGCGGTTCGCCAGCATATTGGAATGCCGCTCCGGCTGGTTGGCCTCGGCCAGGATGAACCGGATCTTCTTGTCCTTCATCATTTTTTCCAATTGCCCGATGCGGCCGAGCTTCGGCGGCGCGCCATCGCGCTCGGTGATGAAATCGACGATGTCGAGGTTGAACCGGCGTGCGAAATAATCCCAGTCGTCGTGGAAGGCGATCAACGGCTCGCCCTTCAGCGGCTCGAGCCGCGATTGCCATTCCGCGATCTTCTGGTTCAGCCGGGAGAGGAAGGCGGCGCGATTCTGCTCGTAATATTTTTTGTTGTCGGGATCGACTTCGGAAAAGGTCTTAACTATCGCCGCGGTGATTGCGTCCGCGGTCTGCGGGTCGAGCCAGAAATGCAGCGTCGCCAGACCGCGCTGCGAGCGGCGGTTCCGCGCAGCGAAACCTGCTCTCACCAACGTCGGGTCGGTTGCGGCAACGGCGGCGGAGGCGTCGACATGCCCTTTCTCGCCGCGCTCGATTCCGGTGCGGCCATTCTTCTGGGCCGAGCGCGTGAGCAGCTTGTCGAACCAGCCGTCGATGCCGGGCCCCGCGCGTACCACGACACGCGCCCCCTTCAGGATCGAAGTTTCCTGCAGCCGCGGCGCGTAACGCTCGGGTCGCTCGCCCGGCGGCACAAGGCTTGTGACGATGACGCGTTCGGCGCCGACCGCCTTGGCCAGCACCCGCAGGTCGCCGGTCGTGGTCACGACCCGCAACCGGTCCTGCGCCGAGGCTGTGGATACGAGTGCGGCGAAGGCGGCGAGAGCCAGAATCAGTCGTTTCATGTCGTTGTCCGTTTCCGTCCGGCACTATAAATTGCTGACGGCCTCTAATCCACGCCTGTCCAAAATTTCATCCTGCGGGCCGAGCGGCCGCCTCATCACACACCGGGGTTCTGCATGTATCCAGCGCCTTTTCGCGCGATGACCGTCGCTTTGGCCGCCTGCGCTGCATCGGCGATTCTCGCCCTGAGCGTTCCTGCGGCAGCGCAAAAAGCATTCCCCTATGGCGCCGAATTGCGGCTCGAGGCGAACCCGATGAAGGGCTCGAAGCGGCTGCCCTGGCTGCAATTCTCCGAAAACGGTGCTGTCGACATCGACCTGTGGTGCGCGACCGGCCGTGGCCGCGCCACCGTGGTGGATCGGACCATCACAATCGTACCCACGGCCCTGCGCGACAACCAATGCTCTCCGGAACAGCTCGAGCAGGACAAGGATTTCCTCAGCAAGCTGATGGCGGTTACCGCATGGCGGTGGGAGGGCGTTCTGCTGGTGCTCGAGGGACCCGACACCTTGCGCTGGCGGCCGGCGTCGAATTGAGCCTGCCTCCTCCCGGGACAAACGGCGAATGGCCTATTTGGCCCAGGTTTCCTTGTCGATATCCCAGATCTGACCGTTCAGCGCCTTGGCCAGCGCATCCTGCAGGTCATCGGTACCGCTGGGTTCCGAGGTCTCCTCGTCGCTGCGGCTCGCCTCAATGGTCAGGCGGGGCGGCGCACCGTCATCCTGGATTTCGCTTTCAGTCTGACCGATGCGGATGACGAGCGTATCCTTCGCGCCCGGCTTCTCGCCGCTGACGATGATGGGAATACCGATCACCTGGGTCAGCCCAAGCCCGGGCACCGTGTTGTCCGGCCGCTTCACGGTGACGGCGAGTTCGCCGGTGACATCGTCCCATTCCACCGTGCCGGGTTGTGCCGAGAACACCTTGGTGGCGACGGCTGTGATGACGTCGCCGAGCTTCTGCCGGTCGAGCTTGCCGGAGCCATCGCGGAAGCTGCCTGCCGGAATGCGGACGGCGCGGCTGAGATCGATACCGCCCCCGGTCCATCCGGCGCGGCTGACGCCGGGCAGCGCCTTGGCCTTGGCGATCAGGTCTGCCGCGCGCTCCGGATCGACATCGATCTGCACGTCCATGGTGCCGCGCCGCAGCGCTTCACAGCTGGGCGCGATGCTGTAGCCCTGAACCTTGACGTTCTCAGCACGCAAGGCTTTCAGGAAATCGATCGCTGCCGTGCGTGCGACGCGGATTGCGAGCGTGCCGGGCGTGGTTTCGCGGAAATCGGCGGGGTTTTCGACGATCGTTTCCTCTACCGCGGTCTGCTCCTCGAAATCCTTCGGGCTAATGTCGGTGAGGTCTTCGGACGAGGCCTCGAGGGTCTGGTCGCCGAGTTTCACCGTGCCTTCGAAAGAATAGCTGTTGCCGGTTCCGGACCGCCTGAGATCGACCGCGACCGGACGCTTGCCTTCCTGGGTCTGACCGGAGCCGACCAGCCGGTTGCCCTGCGGCTTCAGGGTCACCACGAAACGGTCGCGCAAGGGCGAGCCGGGCGAGGGTGCGTGGCAGACGTCGAGTTCGGCGGAAACCACCTTACCGCCCTGTCGCGTCTCCTTCAGGAATGCATCGGTTTCGATGTCGCCCATCAGGCCGTAAACGTTGTTGAAATAGCGGACCGTCTGCGCCGAGGCGGAAAACCCGCTGCACGCCAAAACCAGAACAGCGACCGTCAGCACGCGCATCTGATGCCCTCCGCAGAAACCGTGACCGAATCTATCATGGCCACAAAC
>JAEZBA010000492.1 GCA_023430245.1 Pseudomonadota bacterium | reverse complement strand
GCCGATGGCATTCCTCGCCGCCGCCATGATCAGCGTCGCTCTCGAACGCACCCTGTACCGGCGGCTCTACCACGCCAGCGAACTCGACCAGGTGCTGCTGACCATCGGCCTCGCCTTCATGTCGATCGCGACCGCCGCGTATATCTTCGGGACCATCCTGCAGCCGGCCGCGACACCGTCCTATCTGCGCGGCTCCATCAACTATTTCGGCATCAATTTCGGCGTCTACCGCCTGTTCCTGGTCGCGGTCGGCCTCGCCGTCACGCTCCTGCTGGTGCTGATGCTCGAATACACCCGTTTCGGCCAGCAGGTCCGCGCCGCGGTCGACAACCAGCGGATGGCGCGCGGGCTCGGCATCAATGTCGACGGCACCTTCGCGGTCGCCTTCGCGCTCGGCTCGGGACTGGCCGGCCTCGGTGGTGCGCTGGCGATCGAGATCGTCGGCCTCGATCCGTCCTTCGCACTGATCTATCTCGTCTATGTGCTGATCGTAGTGTCGGTCGGAGGCCTCGGCTCGATCTGGGGCTCCTTCGTCGCCGCCGTGCTGATCGGCGTCAGCGACATTGCCGGAAAATATTATGTGCCGCAGATCGGCGCCTTCATGATCTATCTGGTGATGATCGTACTGTTGATGTGGCGGCCGCAAGGCCTGTTCGGCAAGCGGTGAGCCCGATGAGCACGCCATCCCTGACACCCCACGCCTATATGCGCGCCCAGGTGCGCTGGCATCCGCTCGAGTATGTGTTCTGGCTCGCGACCATCCTGCCGTTCTTCCTGTTCCCGAATTATCTGTCGCTCGCCAGCCAGATCGCGATCACCGCTTTGTTCGCGCTCTCGCTCGATCTGATCCTCGGTTATGCCGGCATTGTCTCGCTCGGCCATGCGGCCTATTTCGGTGTCGGCGCCTATACCGCCGGCATCATCTCCAAATACGGTTTCGGCGATCCGATTTTCGGGCTGTTTGCCGCGGCGCTTCTGACCGGCCTGTTCGGCTATGCGACCAGCTTCATGATTTCGCGCATCAAGCATCTGGCGCTGATCATGGTCACACTGGGCCTGGGCTTTCTGGTGCATGAGGTCGCCAATGCCGCGCACTGGCTCACCGGCGGCGCCGACGGGTTGCAGGGCATCCGCATCGGCAAACTGCTCGGCATGTTCGAGTTCGATCTGTGGGGCCGGACCGCCTACACCTATTCACTGGTCGTTCTGTTCCTGATCTTTCTCGTGGTGCGCCGGCTCACCAACTCGCCCTTCGGCCTTGCCTTGCGCGGCATCCGCGAGAATTCAGTGCGCATGCCGGCGATCGGCGCGCCAAGCGACTCCCATATCCGCAAGGTCTACACCATGTCGGCCGCCATTGCCGGCATCGCCGGCGCATTGCTTGCGCAAACCACCTCGACGGTCTCATTGGGCGCGATCGACTTCCAGCGCTCCGCCGACGTGCTGGTGATGCTGGTGCTCGGCGGCGCCGGCATGCTTTATGGCGGGCTGATCGGCGCCGTGATCTTCCTCGTGGCGCGCGACCAGTTCTCCGGCATCAATCCGCAATTCTGGTATTTCTGGATCGGTCTTCTGCTGGTGGTGGTGGTGATGGTGCTGCCGAATGGCATTCTCGGCGGCCTGTCGCAGCTGTACCGCGCAGTGATGGGACGGCGTAGCACATGACCGCACCCGCTCTCTCCACGCGCGGCGTCAACAAGAGTTTCGGCCAGCTTCAGGTCGCGCGCGACATTTCGATCGCGGTCCCGAAAGGCGAGCGCTACGCGCTGATCGGGCCCAACGGCGCCGGCAAGACCACGCTGATCAATCTCATGACCGGAATGATCAAGCCGAATTCCGGGCAGATCCTGCTCGACGGCGAAGACATCACGGCGCTGCATCCGGATGCCCGGGTGAAGCGCGGGTTGGTCCGGACCTTCCAGATCAACACGCTGTTTCCGAACCTGTCGGCGCTCGAGGCGGTGACGCTCGCGATCTGCGAGCGCACCGGCGACGCCGGCACCTGGTGGAAAGCATTGCCGTCCTATCGCGACAATGCCGACGAGGCCTATGCGATCCTCAAGTCGCTGCGGCTCGGCGATCACGCCTATCGCACAACCCGTGAATTGGCCTATGGCCAGCAGCGGCTTCTGGAAATTGCGCTGGCGCTCGCCACGCGGCCGAAGGTGCTTCTGCTCGACGAACCGGCCGCCGGCGTCCCGCCCGAAGAGAGCTCGGAACTGTTTTCGGTGATCGCCGACCTGTCGCAGGACATCACCGTCCTGTTCATCGAGCACGACATGAACGTCGTGTTCCGCTTCGCCAGCCGCATCATCGTGATGGTGGGCGGCGCTATTCTGCTCGAAGGCACGCCGAAGGAAATTTCCTCCGATCCGCGCGTGCGCGAAGTCTATCTCGGCGGAGCGCATCATGGCTGAGCCGCTGCTCTCGCTGAAGAACGTACGGGCCGGCTACGGCGACGCCGTCGTGCTGAACGACATCTCGTTCGACCTCGCCGACAAGGGCAGCCTTGCGGTGCTGGGAAGAAACGGCGTCGGCAAGTCGACGCTGCTGCTCACCATCATGGGCTTCACGCGCATGACACGCGGCTCGATCCACTGGCGGGGCGACGACATCACGCGGCTCGCGCCTTACAAGCGCGCCCGCGGCGGCATCGGCTGGGTGGCGCAGGAGCGCGAAATCTTTCCGTCGCTGACAGTTGCGGAAAATCTCACCGTCACCGCGCGGCCGGGGCACTGGACCATCGAGCGGATCTACGAATTGCTGCCGCGGCTGAAGGAGCGGCGCGGCAACAAGGGCAACCAGCTCTCCGGCGGCGAGCAGCAGATGCTGGCGCTGGCGCGCGCGCTCCTGACCAATCCGTCGCTGCTGCTGCTGGATGAACCGTTCGAGGGGCTGGCACCGATCATCGTCGAGGAATTGACCGCCGCGATCCGGAAGATGCTGGCCGAACAGGGCACCGCCTTCATCCTGGTCGAGCAACATGCCGAAATCGCTCTGTCGCTCACCGAGAATGCGATCGTGCTGGAGCGCGGCAATGTCGCGCATCGCGCGACATCGGCGGCGCTGAGCAAGGACGAGGCGACGCTGGAACGCCTGATCGGCCTGAAGGTGGAGTAGCTAAGATCCTGTCATGCCCCGCGAAGGCGGGGCATCCAGAAGTCTTTTGCAAGCCTTGGCGAAGGCTAGATCGCCCGCCGTAGCCTGTCATCGGGCCGCGCTTCGCGCGGACCCGTTGGCGGG
>JAEZBA010000358.1 GCA_023430245.1 Pseudomonadota bacterium | reverse complement strand
CGGCGCCTTCGGAGAAATACAATTCCATCAGCCGCTGCTTCATCTGCGGCGCCTTGCCGATCTGGTCGGCCCAGTGAATCAGGCGATGGCTGTCGGTGGTGTTGGGCTGGCGGCTCAGCTTGTCGATCGCATAGACAAGTCCGTCCTGCGCCGCCGCGGCGGAGACGCGGGTGGCGATGTCCTTGTAGCGTTCCGGCGATCCGAACTTCGTGGTCAGATATTGTTCGCGCGAGATGCCTTCGGCCGGAATCCAGTCGTTGAGAAAGTAGGGGTGGTAATGCACCTCGACTGGAATGTCCGGATTGAGCGCGATCGCCTGTTCGAGTCGCTTCTTGCCGATGAAGCACCACGGACACACGACGTCGGAGACGACGTCGATGCGTATCGGATCGGTCCTTGCGGGATCAGTCCCTGCGGAATCAGTCATTCGCGGACCTGCCTTGTTGGAGGAAAGCCTGTCCCGGTGATGTAGGCCTAAGGCTACTAAGCCGCAACCGCCGATGCAGTAATCCGCGCCAGCAGACTTTCCGGCGTATCGGTGGATTGCCACGCGGTCAGCGCAATTTCGGGCGCCGCCGGACGCCGCCGTCCCGCCTGCAGCATGGTGTTGCGCAGCACGCTGACCAGGCGCTTGGCCACGGCCTGGGCCTGACGCGGCGCGGTATCGGCGAACGCTACCAGGATCGAGCCGTCGCGGTCCCGGCAGGCGAAGTCGGCACCGCGCACCAGCTTGGAAACAAGGCGCGCCGCGTCGTTCATGGCGCGCGGGTCGATGTCCGGATCGAATGTCAGCCGCGCCACCGACAGTCCGCTGGACCGGCGGCTGGCATCTCGGATCACCCGGTCGAGTTCGGCCATGAAGGCGCGCTCGTTCATCAGTCCGGTCAGCGGATCGATGACGCCGTCCTTGACGAAGGCATCGAGCGTGCGGCGCAACCGGGCCTCGAAGGCATGCAGGCGGACCAGCGGCAGGATCCGCGACACCAGGCAGACGGGTTCGTTCGCCGAAATGAGATGCGGCAGACGCCGCGTATCGATGTTGCTCGGCCGGCCGATCAGCCCGACCGGCAAATCGCGGAACCGTGAGTCCTCGGCGATCACGGTCAGGAGCGCATCGACATTGTGCGGATAAAATCCATCGCCGATCACGAGCCCGTCGGCATCGCGCGACTTCAGGTAGCGCGCGGCGGCCTCGATGGTCAGCACCCCTATAACGCCGGTCCGCTCGCCGAGCGCGACCGACAGATGCGGATAGCAGCGTCCGCGGCCGGCGAGAATGACAGTCGCGTCCTCGAGCGGATCGTTGACGGCGGTCCGCGGGATCGGCTGTCCGGCGGACCTTGCGGCTTCCGCGCGGCGCAGCACGCTCGCATGCAGCGCGCGCACCCGCAGGACCGACAGCAGCCGCGCGGCGATCGCCTGAGGTGTTGCATCGGCCGGCATCGCAAGCGCTTCGCGATAGGGCAGCGCATTGTCGCCGGCGGCGCAGGCGACGACCGGCACGATCGGCGTGCGGCGCGTGATGCTGCGCGTCAGGCTTTCGCCCAGCACGGAATCGCTCGCGGCATGCGCGTCGGCCAGAACGATCGCGGACGGATCGGCGGCGTCGATCGCGGCGCGCGCCTGCGCGCACGACGCTTCGATCACCGGAAAGGCGCCGGCCTCGGATAAGGCTGCGATCAGATCCGGTGAACTGCGTTCGGCGATAACGACGACCGGCCCTTGCAACGACATGTCTGGGTCCCTGTGATGAGACCCGGACGCTAGCGTGCCCGCCATTAATGCGTGGTCAACGCAAGGCCGCAAATTGTCATGCAGCACGATCCCGGAATGCGGCCGACAGCAACGGGTTCATCCCCATCGTATGCAGCATGTCGCGCATCGCCGCCGGATCGATGGCGTGGCCGGCGAGCCGGTGACCGGACAAGGCATGCGGGAGCGCGGCCACGACGCTATTGCTGTCGATTCCACGCACCATCATTTGCAAATCGGCGATGGCGAAGCGGTAGCCACCGACCGCAACCAGGCCGGCGGGGGCCGCGGTCACGACCAGTGACGCGCCATCGGCAATCAAACGGCAAGAATAACCGGTATCGACGTAACCGCTGTTTCCGGAGGTCGCAGTAACCGTCTCGGAACCATATGGATCGAACGGTGCCGCGGCGAGCGCGCCCTGAATGCCGAGCGTGCCATTCGGCATCAGCGTAACGTCGGCGCAATCCGGTCCGCCGGGTGCAATCGAGAAGCGACCGGCGGGCCAGGGCAGGGTCCGGCCACTGCGGGAACGGCGTGCTGCAAGCAACGCTGTTTCGCCGAAGGCGGCAACATCGACGAGCGTGACATCGAGGTTGGTCCATTGCGCCGCGGCGGCGAGCCGCTCGGGTGCGCGCCAGACCGAGATCACGTGACGGATCCCGCCGGGCTGAAGCCAGTCGCAGGCACACAGGGCGGGCAGCGTTGCATCCGGCACCACCAGCGCATTGCAACGCTCGTGCTCGATCTGCTGCCGCAGCGTGAGAGGGTCGAACGGATGATGCAGCGCGAGTGTGCCGCCGCTCAGAAGCCACGGCACCAGAGCGGCGGATATGCCGGCATAGGATGTCGCCGGCAATGTCGACAGGATGACGGCATCCGGTCCGATCTCCGCGCGCTGACGGACGAGGCGTCCTGCGGTCAGCAATTGTGAGGTGTTGCGCGCGACCGGAACAATGCCGCCGGCGGTCGCATCGAACGTGATCAGTGCGAACGCTGCGCCAGCGCTATCCTGAAACAGGACCGTATCCGGGTGCTCGTCGGTACAAGCCAGCAGATCGTCGAGCGGCACGATGCCGTCGGCGGCGGCGCAGCCAAATCCGCACACCGCGCGGATCGGAAACAGTTCGGCGGCAACCTCGAGCGCAAGCCCGCAGTGATCGAAGCCTGCCACGCGGCCGCAGGTCACGATGGCCCGTGCGCCGGATTCCGACAAAGCCGCGACGCAATCGCTGCGCCGCCACAGGAGCGGCATCGGCGCGGCAATCATGCCGGCGCGCATGATCGCGAGCAGCGTCACGATACTGGCCGCGGTATTGGGCATCTGCAGGCCAACGACGGTGCCGGGTGCAAGTCCGATCTCGTGCAGACGCGCGGCAATGGCAGAGATCGCGCGTTCGGCCTGCGCGTAGGTGAAGCGGCGAGGGGCCTCTCCGGTCACGGATGCGATGTCCGGCGGATCGACCAGTGCGAGTCCGTCGGGATTGCGGACGGCCTGCGCCTTGAGAATCGCGTCGAGCGAAGGGACGGGGCTTGTCATGGTCGTGAGACCGGCTTGTGCCACCAGGATTCCGGAAGAAAGCCGAACAGCGGCGTCGCCTTGGGATGGTCCACGCGGGTCCAGCGCGCCACCCATTGATCGGGCAGGTGGAACAGCGGCACGACATAGAAGCCCGAGATCAACACCCGGTCGAGCGCGCGCACCGCGGATTCGAAGGTGTCGCGATCGCGCGCGATCAGGAGTTGCGCGATCATGGCATCGATAGCCTTGCTCCTGGCGCCCATGTAATTGCGCGTTCCATCCACGTCGGCGGACGCCGATCCCCAATAGAAGCTTTGTTCGTTGCCAGGCGACAGCGACTGATCCCAGCGATACGGCATCATATCGTAATCATAGGTGAGTCGGCGCCGGTCGAATTGCACCGCGTCCACGCTCCGGACCGTGGCGGCGATTCCCAAGCGCTTGAGGTCGCGGGCATAGGCGAGTGCGATCCGCTCCTGGTCGCGGGTGGTGACCAGGATTTCGAAGTTCAGCGCCTCGTGCGTCTCGCGGTGCCGCAGAACCGTGCCATCGAGTTCGTAACCGGCCGCGGACAACAGCGAGAGCGCCTTCTTGAGCACCTCGCGATCGCGGCCGGAGCCGTCGGATACGGAGGGTTGGTAGCGGCCCTCGAGGACATCCTCGCGGACCGCGCCCGGATAAGCCGCCAGCCAGGCGCGTTCACGCTCGTCCGCCGGTCGACCGACCGACGACAGGTTCGACCCCTCGAAATAACTCGCGGTTCGCTTCTGCAAGCCGAAGAAGAAATTCTTGTTGACCCATTCGAAGTCGAACAGCAACGCCAGCGCATCCCGCACCCGGATGTCGGCAAAGACCGGACGCCGGGTGTTGAACACGAGTCCGCTCATGCCGACCGGGGTGCCGTTGCGGAAGGTTTCCTTCACATAGCGGCCGGTCCTGAAGGCGGGCGTGTCGTAACCGGTCTGCCAGCGGGTGACATCATTCTCCACGCGAAGGTCATAAAGTCCCTTCTTGAAAGCTTCGAACAACGCGTTCTCGTCACGATAGAAATCAAATTTGATCTCGTCGAAATTCCACAGGCCGCGATTGATCGGCAGATCCGCGCCCCAATAATCCGGGTTGCGCACGAAGGTGGCGCTGCGTCCGGGATCGACCGACTTGATCATGTAAGGCCCGCTGGAGACGAGCGGTGTGAAGGTGGTCTCCTCGAAATGATCGGGGTCGATCGCGTGTTTCGGCAGCACCGGCATCAGACCGAGGATCAGCGGCAGTTCACGGTCGTTGTTGCCAGCGAGATCGAAGCGCACCGAATGCGGACCGGTGATCTCCGCTTTGGCGACCTTGCCATAATATGTGCGGTGATTGGGACGGCCCTTGTCGCGCAGCAATTGCCAGGTGAAGACCACGTCCTCCGGCGTCACCGGCTTGCCGTCGGAAAAGCGCGCGCGCGGATTGAGGTTGAACGTGACGGTGCTGCGGTTGTCGTCGGTCTCGACGCTTTCGGCGAGCAGGCCGTAAAGCGTGAACGGTTCGTCGTAGCCGCGCGCCATCAGGCCCTCGATGACGTAGCCGCGGATATTGGGAAGCGGCAGCCCCCTGACCACCAGCGGATTGACGGTGTCGAATGTTCCCGGCACGCCGAGCGTCAGCCGGCCGCCCTTCGGCGCGTCGGGATTGACATAGGGCATGGCCGAGAAACCCGCTGGCATTTTCGGTTCGCCATGCATGGCGATCGCATGCTGTGCGCCGGCGGCGGACGCCGCGGTCGGGTCCACCAGCCCGGCGCCAAGCATCACTACCAGTGCGACGATCGGCCAGAGGCGGCTGCGCGGACGGGTCGGGAGCGTCGGTCTCAAGGCTGGCGATCCGATTCGTTCAACATGGCCCAGTCATATATGGATCGGCGTCGTGAGCGCTGCGGTGTTGCGCCTCATATCTTCATTTTTGCCTTCAAGCTTTATTGTGAGGGCGTTTTCGGGTATCAGGCCCATGCCCGGCGTCACGCTGTCGCCTTTTTTGGCATTGAGACAGCGGCTTGGCCGCCACAGGGCCCACCGCTGCTGCATGCGGCGAATAATGAGGACAAGTAGGATCATGACGTATTGGTCTGCGTCCGCACCGGCCCGGCCGGTCGCCCGGATGCTCACACTCGTTGCTGCGATCGCGGTTTTTTCGGCCGCCGGGTTCGCGCCGGCTTCAGCGCAGGCTCCCGCGCAAAAGGCCGCTCCCAAGGGCCAGCAAAAGGGCGGCGCAGCGCCGGCCGCACCGGCGGCGCCCGCAGCCGGTGGCCAGCAAGAGCAGGCGATGCCGCCGCTGATTTATTCGAACTGGACCAAGATCTGCGGCAAGGGCCCGGAGCAGGGGTCCAAGCAGATCTGTCAGACCGGCAAGGACGGCAGGCTCGAATCGGGCATGCCGGTGGTGGCCGCGATCCTGATGGAGATGGAAGGCGAGGGAAAGAAGGTCCTTCAGATCATGCTGCCGCCGGGCGTCTATCTGCCCAAGGGCACCCGGGTCGTGGTTGATCGCGACGAGCCGTCGGCAATCATCGGGACGTTCCTGACCTGCGCCAATGGCGGCTGCATCGCCCATCTGGAAGTCACCGGCGACCTCGTGCAGAAGCTCAAGAAGGGCCAGAATCTGTACGTGCAGGCTTACAACATGGCGCAGAGCGTGATGACGCTGGCGCTGCCGCTGAATGACTTTGCCAAGGCCTATGACGGCCCGCCGACCGACCCGAAGCAGCTTGAAGAGAAGAACAAGCAATTGCAGGACGAATTGCAGAAGCGGGCCAACGAGCAGCGGCAGAAGCTGGAAGGCGGCAAGCCCAAATAAGCTCACGCGGGCGACAATGCGCCGCTTCGCCGGTGCAGGCTGCTATGGTAGGGCGCGTCGCAGGGCGCGCCCTTTCTGTTTTGGCGCTGGTCCAGAACGACCGCGCCGTGGCGCAGCGCAATGAAGTCATGCTTTCGCTGCAATGACGGCGAAAGGTTTCCGGTATTATTTTCCGGCGGGCCCCGCAGAACGAGGGAAAACGACACATGACGGATGTCTTTTCATCGTCATCGACACGTTGGCTCACCCGGTCGGTCCCGGCCATCGCGCTGGCTGGCGCACTTGTGCTGAGCTCGCTCGTGGAAACCGCGGCGCAGCAAAAGGCGCCGAAGGCTGCTCCCAAGGCCCAGGCCCAACAGGCAGAGCCGGCACCGCCGCCAGCGCCTGAAATTCCGCCGCTGGTTTACTCGAACTGGGCCAAGCTCTGCAGCAAGGATGCCAAGACTGGCGGCAAGACCATGTGCCGCATCGGCAACGACGGACGTCTGGATTCCGGCACGCCGATGGTCGGCGCCGTGCTGATGGAGATGGAGGGCGAGACCCGCAAGATGCTGCAGATCATGCTGCCGCTCGGCATCCTTCTGCCACGCGGCACCCGCGTTCTAGTCGACAATGACGAGCAGGGCGCGATGGTGCTCCCGATCGTGGTCTGCGCCGGTGGCAGCTGCATGGCCCAGGCGGAAGCCAGCGCCGACCTGGTGGCCAAGCTCAAGAAGGGCCAGAATCTCTACGTGCAGGCCTACAACATGCAGCAATCGGTCTTCACGCTGGCGCTGCCGCTGGACGGTTTCGCCAAGGCCTATGACGGCCCGGCAACCGATCCGAAGGACATCGAG
>JAEZBA010000326.1 GCA_023430245.1 Pseudomonadota bacterium | reverse complement strand
TCTATAACTCGGCCTATTACGAACACTCGTTCCTCGCGGACAAGCTCGGCGTCGAACTGGTCGAGGGCCGCGACCTCTTCGTCAAGGGCGAGATGGTCTACATGCGTACGACCCAGGGGCCGAAGCGGGTCGACGTGATCTACCGGCGCATCGACGATGACTTTCTCGATCCCCTCGCCTTCCGTCCCGATTCAGCCCTCGGGGTGCCCGGCCTGATGGCTGCCTACCAGTCGGGCAATGTGACGCTTGCCAATGCCGTCGGCACCGGGGTGGCCGACGACAAGGCGGTTTACAGCTACATGCCCGACATCGTGAAATTCTTCCTCGGCGAGGAGCCGATCCTGAAGAATGTGCCGACCTGGCGCTGCCGCGAGGAGGAACACCTGTCCTACGTGCTCGATAATATCGAGCAACTGGTGGTCGAGGAGGTTCACGGCTCCGGCGGCTATGGCATGCTGATCGGGCCCGCGGCCGACAAGGCCAGCATCGCGGCCTTCCGCGCCAAGCTCAAGACCGCGCCCAAGAACTTCATCGCGCAGCCGACGCTGGCGCTCTCGACCTGCCCCACCTGCGTGGATTCCGGGGTGGCGCCGCGCCATGTCGATCTGCGACCATTCGTGCTGACGGGCCGGGACAAGGTACGGATCGTGCCGGGCGGTCTCACGCGGGTCGCGATGAAGGCCGGTTCGCTCGTGGTCAATTCCAGCCAGGGCGGCGGCACGAAGGACACCTGGGTACTGGACGGCTAATGCTTTCGAGAACCGCCGACAATCTCTACTGGCTGGCGCGCTATGTCGAGCGCGCGGAATATCTCGCGCGTATCCTGGAGGCAACCCAGCGCCTGACTTCGCTGCCGATTGCCTATATCGGCGAAAGCAACGAATGGGAATCGGCGTTGCAGACTGCGGGTTGCGCGCACGCCTTTTTCGATACCTACGACGAGGCAAACGAGGAAAACGTCACCGAATTCCTCGCCTTCTCGCCGTCGAACCCCTCCTCCATCCGCTCCTGTTTCGAGGTCGCCCGCACCAACGCGCGCGCGGTCCGCACCGCGCTGACCATGGAAATGTGGGACGCGATCAACGGCACCTGGCTCGAACTGCGCCGCTATGGCAACGGCCCGACCTCACGGGAGGAATTATCGCGCTTCCTGCGCTGGGTGCAGGAATCCTCGCTGCGGTTCGACGGCTCGGCCTACCGGACCATGCTGCGCAACGACGCCTACTGGTTCTCGCGGCTCGGCCTGTACCAGGAGCGCGCCGACAACACCGCCCGCATCCTCGACGTCAAATACCACATGCTGCTTCCCGCCAACGAGCATGTCGGCGGGCCGCTCGATTATTTCCAGTGGGCCGCAATCCTCCGTTCGGTCTCGGCGCTGACCTCCTATCACTGGGTCTATCGCGAGAATGTCAAACCCTGGCTGGTCGCCGACCTGCTCATCCTGAAGGAGGAAATGCCGCGCTCGCTGGCAAGCTGCTACGAGAATCTGGTGCGCTATCTCGATGCGATCGCGGTCGCCTATGGTCGGCAAGGTCCCTCGCAGCGGCTGGCGCGCGGGGTCCGCACGCGGCTTCAGAATGCGAGGATGGACGCCATCTTCCAGAACGGCCTGCACGAATTCATCCAGGAGTTCATCGCCGACAATAACCGCATCAGTACCACCATCACCCAGCAATATCTGGCGTAGCCGGCCTATTTACCGCCCACCGTTCAAGGCACTTGCCTTTGCGGCTGGCAGACGCCAGCATCCGCCCCACCCATGCGCATCCGAATTTGGCACGACACCATCTACCGCTATTCCTGGCCGGTAACCGGGGTGATCCAGACGCTGCGTCTGACCCCGCGCAACACCGATAGCCAGTACATCATGAATTGGCGCATCGACGTGTCGGCCGATTGTCCGCTTACCTGCCATGTCGATGCCTTCGGCAACAGAATACACACGTTGACTGCGGAGGGTCCGCTCGACCATCTGCTGGTGCATGTGGAGGGCGAGGCCGAGATCGAGGATACCAACGGCGTCGTGAAGGGCACGGTCGAGCCGTTTCCACCGTCGCTGTTTCTGCGCGAAACGCCGCTCACGCAACCCAATGAGGAAATCTGCGCCTATGCCCGCGACGTCGCCGGCAACGCCGCGCAGGAGCCGCTGCCGATGCTGCATGCTCTGCTCGACACGCTGCCGCAAACGATCGCCTTCGACACCGATCCGACCCACGCTCACACCACCGCGGCGGAGGCCTTCGCATTGAAGCGCGGCGTCTGTCAGGACATCAGCCATATCTTCATCGCGTCGGCCCGCAGTCTGGGGATCCCGGCGCGCTATGTGTCGGGCTATTTCCACCGCGCCGACGGGATGAACGAACAGCAGGCCGCACATGCCTGGGCGGAGGCCTATGTGGATGGGCTCGGCTGGGTCGGTTTCGATGCCACCAACGGCATGTGCCCGACCGATGCGTATCTGCGGGTCGCGGTCGGGCTCGATTATCTGAGCGCCGCACCTGTCCGCGGATCGCGGATCGGCGGTGACGGCGAAGGACTGGACGTGCGGATTCGCATCCAGCAGGGCCCGGACCAAAGACAGGAATAGGTCCGCCACCCTGCATTTGGCAAATCGGCCTCCGACCCGGGCCGATGACCGACATTGGGCTTTTGCTGTGCGGCGGAATAAGGATAATGCCGCGGCCGGGCCGATCGCGGCCGCAAGGATGGAAATGCTGACATTATGACCTATTGCTGCGGAATTCTGGTTCGCGAAGGGCTCGTCATGATCGCGGATACCCGCACCAATGCAGGGCTCGACAATGTGTCGACCTTCCGCAAGCTGCACGTGTTCAAGCAGCCGGGCGAACGGATCATGGCGATCGCCTCCTCAGGCAACCTCTCGCTCAGCCAATCGGTCGTTTCCACCATGATCGAGGGGGTCGAGAACCCGGAAATCGGCGAAGTCGAAACCCTGATGAATGCGCCGACGATGTTTCAGGCGGCGCAACGCATTGGCCGCGTGGTGCGCGCGATTTCCGACACCGAAAGCCCTGCCCTCGCCGCCGCAGACGTGAAATTCGACGTGTCGTTCCTGTTCGGCGGCCAGATCAAGGGCGAGCGCATGCGCCTGTTCATGATCTATTCCGCCGGCAACTTCATCGAATGCACCACCGACACACCGTATCTGCAGATCGGCGAGCACAAATACGGCAAGCCGGTACTCGACCGCGCCATCACTTACGGCGTCGACCTGTACGATGCGCTGAAGATCGGGCTGATCTCGATGGATTCGACCATGCGCTCCAATCTCGGCGTCGGCATGCCGATCGATATTCTGGTGGCGCGGCGCGACGTCTGCGATGCGGAATTGTCGTACCGCATCGAGCCGGGCGAACCCTATTTCCACGACCTGCGCGAACGCTGGTCGGCGGCGCTGCGCGCGGCCCACAACGCCATCCCGCGCCCGCCCTATGCCGGCACGGCATAGAGCGGCGTTAGGCGGGCGTCAGCGCCCCCAGACCTCTTCGCTGATCGCAACGACTTCGCGCATTTTCGCCCATTGCGCGTCTTCGGTCAGTTCGTTGCCTTCCTCGGTCGAGGCGAAGCCGCATTGCGGCGACAGGCAGAACTGCTCGAGCGGCGCGAATTTCGCCGCCTCCTCGATGCGCCGCTTGATGTCATCGCGGTTCTCGATCGTGCCGCTTTTTGAGGTGATCAGGCCGAGCACCACCTGCTTGTGGCCCTTGGGCAGGAACCGCAGCGGCTCGAACCCGCCGGCGCGCTCGCTGTCATATTCGAGGAAATAGCCGTCGTAATTGCATCGCCCGAGCAGCGTCTCGGCGACCGGCTCGTAGCCCCCCTCCGAAACCCAGGTCGAGCGGAAATTGCCGCGGCAGATATGGGTGGTGATGGTCATGTCGGCGGGCTTCGCCGCCAGAGCGACATTGATCATCTCGGCATATTTGTCCTGAAGGCCATCGGTATCGTCGCCGCGCTGCTTGGCCTTCTCGCGCTCGGCCGGCGAGCAGAGATAGGCGAAGGCGGTGTCGTCGAACTGCAGATAGCGGCAGCCTGCGTCGTAGAATGCGCGCACCGCTTTCGCATAAGCCGCACCGGCATCGGCAAAAAACTGATCCATCTCAGGATAGACCGCGCTGCTGATCGCCCGGCGTCCGCCCCGGAAATGCAGCACCGTCGGCGCCGGGATCGTCATCTTCGGCGTGAGCTTCGTCGTCGCCTTCAGAAAGCGGAAGTGATCGAGAAAGGGATGATCGGCAGGAAAATCGACCTTGCCCGTCACTTTCAGCGTCTGCGGCTTGGTCTGGACCCCGGCAA
>JAEZBA010000317.1 GCA_023430245.1 Pseudomonadota bacterium | reverse complement strand
ACGAAGAAATCACCCGTTAACGGCGGGGTCCCCGCTATCGCGGGGACGAACGGAGTTTGGGGCACCGTCAGCGCCATGCCGCGTCAGGCGCGTGAACCTTCCGCCCCTTCCACCAGGCCCGCAGCTTCGCCAGCTTGGCCATCCGCCATTCCGCGCCGTTGGCGATCAGCATCAGCGCCGCCGGAGTCACGATCAGGGTCAGGATGGTGGCGAAGCTCAAGCCGAATACGATCGCGGTCGACAGCGAAATCCACCATTGGGTCGCCGGCGCGCCGACCGTGACCTCGCGCAGGATGAAGTCGAGATTGACCCCGAATGCGATCGGTAGCACGCCGAGAATCGCGGTGACCGCCGTCAGCAGCACCGGCCGCACGCGCTCGCGGCAGGTTTCCATGATCGCCTCATAGGCGGCCATGCCCTCGCTTCGCAGCCGGTCATAGGTGTCGATCAGCACGATATTGTTGTTCACGATCACCCCGGCATTGGCGATGATGCCGATGCCGGTCATCACCACGCCGAACGGCTGCCCCATGATCATCAGCCCGAGCAGCACGCCGATGGTGGACAGGACGACCGCGCTGAGCACAAGCAGAACCGAGGTCACGCGGTTGAACTGCGCCAGCAGGATCGCGAAGATCAGGAACATGGCGGTGCCGAACGCCTTCACCAGGAAGGCGCCAGCCTTTTCGCGCTCCTCGTCCTCGCCCTTCATGCGGAAGGTGACGCCCGCGCCGAGATCCGCTTTCGCCAGTTCGGCAGCGATCTCCTGCTGCACCTTGGCGCTCTGCACGCCTTCCGCCACGTTCGACGACACCGTGATCACGCGATTGCCGCCGACACGGTTGATGTAGCCGACGCGCTGCACCGGAAGGCGCTGAACGAAATTGCCGATCGGCACCTGCCCTGATTGCGTCTGCACCCGCAATTCATCGATCTGATCAAGGCTGCGGCGATCATTCGGGAAGCGCACCAGAATATCGACCGCCTTGTCGCTTTCGGACGGGCGATATTCGGTGACCTTCACACCGTTGGTGACGAGCTGCACGGCGGTGCCGACCGTATTCGGTCCGGCGCCGTATTTGGCGGCCTCCGCCTTGTCGACGTCGATCTTCCAGTCGATTCCGGGCAGCGGCAAACCGTCATCGAGATCGCGGATATCCTTATGCTGCGCCAGGATACCGGCCACTTTCTTCGCCACGGCCGGCAACACCTCGGGATTGAGCGCGCCGATCTGCACCTGGACCGGCTTGCCGGTCGGCGGCCCCGCACGCGGCGCGGTCACCTCGACCAATATGCCCGGAATATCCGCGGTCTTCTCCCGGATCGCATCCATGATCTTGTTCGCGGGATCGCGGGTCTGCCAGTCGCCGAACTCGAACTGGATCACGCCGACGGTGTCTTCGCTGATCTCGCTCATGCCCCGCGGCTGCTCGCCGACGCGAGTATAGACCGTCGTCAGCCCTTTGAAGGCGAGCACGCGCTTTTCGACTTCTGACAGCATGCGGTCCTTCTCGTCGAGCGAGATATTGCCGCGGGCATGCACGATCACCTGCCCGTAATCGGGCTCGACACTCGGGAAGAACTCGACCCCCTTGCCGAATTTGCCATAGGCGACGATCACCACAACGAGCAGCGCGAAGGCGGTCGCAAGCGTGCCGCCCGGATAGCGCAGGGCGAATTTCACCGTGCGCATGTAGGGTCCGCGATCGGATACCCGCTCGTCATGCGGGATCAGCGACGCTTTGCCGAGCAGCGCGCCGAGCGTCGGCGTGAAGAACAGCGCCACCACGAGCGACGCGGATAGCGTCGCGATCAGCGTGATCGGCATGTATTTCATGAATTCGCCGACCACACCGGGCCAGAACAACAGCGGCGAGAAGGCAGCGACGCGGGTCGCGGTCGCCGCGATCACCGGTCCCGACATTCGCTTTGCCGCCAGCGAGTAAGCCTCCTTCGGCGGCATGCCCTCCGACATGCGGCGCTCGGCAAATTCGGAGACGATGATGGCGTCGTCGACCAGCATGCCGACGGCCAGGATCAGCGAGAACAGCACCACGATGTTGATGGTCAGTCCGGCAAGCTGCAGCCCCAGCACGCCGGCGAGGAACGACGCCGGGATCGCGATGCCGATGAACAGCGAGGCCCGGAAGCCCAGCGCGAACAGGATGATGACGGCGACCAGCAACACACCGGTCGCGACCGAATTCTGCAGGTCCGCCAGCATCTGGCGGATCACCTTCGATTTATCCTGCGTGAAGGTCACCTCGACCGAGCCGGGCCAGGTCGCCTTCATCTTCTCCACCGCGGCCTTCACGCCGTCGACGGTTTCGATCAGATTGGCGCCGGTGCGCTTCGAGACCTCGATGGTCATGGCGGAGCGGCCGTTGACCCGGGTGATCGATGTCGCGTCCTTGAAGGTCGGCTTGACCTGGGCAACGTCACCCACGGTGATCGTCGCACCTGCGGTCGCGGCCACCGGGACTTTCAGCACATCCTGCGGCTTCTCGATCAGCCCGGGCACCTTCACGGCGAAGCGGCCGGTGCCGCCTTCGAGTGCGCCGGCCGCGATCAGGCTGTTGGAGGCGTTGACAGTCGAAATCAGCTGATCGAGCGAGACCCCGTAGCTCTTCAGCAGCATCGGCTCGACGATGATCTCCACCGCCTCGTCGCGCGTACCACGCAATTCGGCGGACAATACGCCCGGCACCTGTTCGATGATGTTCTTTGCGTTGCGGGCGATGCGCAGCATCGACCGCTCCGGCATATCGCCCGACAACGCCACCACCAGCACCGGATAGAGCGAGAGATTGACCTCGGTCACCACCGGCTCGTCGGCGGCGCGCGGCAGGTCGCGCTTGGCCTGGTCGACCTTGGCGCGCACATCGGCGAGCGCCGATTTGGAGTCGAAGCCGGCTTCGAACTCCAGCAGCACATAACCGCCGCCCTCATAGGAGGTCGAGCGCATCTCCTTGACGTTGCCGACCGACTTGAGCTGCGTCTCGACCGGGCGCAGCAATAGCCGCTCCGCGTCTTCCGGCGAAATACCGCGCTGAGTCAGCTGCGTGTAGATGATCGGAATCTTGACGTCCGGCTCGGCCTCTTTGGGGATCGTGCGATAGGATATGAAGCCCGCGACCAGCAGGAAGATCAGGGTCGCAATCGTCAGCCGCGAATGGCTGATGGCATAATCGATGAGCTTGAACATTGTCTCTGTTCTCTCACCGTCACCCTGAGGCGTCATCGCGAAGCGATGGCCTCGAAGGGCGACGGCCAATACAATTCACTCATTCGCAGATCGGACCGTCCATCCTTCGAGGGCCGCGCTGCGCGCGGCCACCTCAGGATGACGGATCAATTACCTCGCCGATCCCACCGCCACTTCGGCCGGCACCGCGACCACATTCTGACCTTCGCGCACGAAATCCTGACCCTGCACGATCACCTGCGCGCCATCCGGAATGCCGGCAACCCACATGTAATTCTGGTCGTCCTCGACCACGCTGATCGGGACAAAGTCCACCTTGGTGTCGCCATTGACGACGCGCACGCCGAGATCGCCGGTCGAAGAGAATGTCAGAGCCGAACGCGGTACCCGCGACGCGGGCTGCGGCGCCATGGGGATCACGACTTCGGCGGTGATGCCGTCCGGAATCGCACCGTCGGCATTCTTCAATTGCACTTCGACACGATAGGTGCGCGTGGTCTGGCTTGCGGTCCGGGCGATATAGCGCACCTTGCCCACGGCCTTTTGCCCGGTGACCAGCCGTACTTCGGCCTCGTCCCCGATCTTCAGCCCGCCGAGCCGGCGTTCCGACACTTCGACTACCGCCAGCATCGGATCGAGCGCCACCATCTGGGCAACCGCAGCGCCTTGCATCGCAAGCGATGCGCCGCCGACCTCCGAATGCTCGGTGATGATGCCGTCCCAGGGTGCCCGCAGCACACCGCGATCGCGTTCGGCCACGGCGGCCGCAAGCCCGGCCTCGGCGGACTTGAACTGCGCCTCGAGATTCACCGCCTCTAGCTTCGGCATCATGCCGCCCTCGATCAGCTTGCGGCGCGCTTCGAGTTCGGCCTTGCGCTGGTTGAACAACGCCGTCGCCTGCGCCACCTGCGCCTCGCGCGCGTCATCGGACAGAACTGCGATGATCTCGCCTTTCTTCACGTGCTGGCCGCGCCGCACGCGCAGCTCGGTGAGCTGGCCGCCGGTGCGCGCGGTAATCTGAACTTTCTGATTGGCCTCGGTGCGGCCCGACAGGGTCAGCTTGCGGGCATGCGGCGACAGTTTGGTTTCGGCAACGGCGACACGAAACGGCTTCGCCTCGCCGGCATCCGCACGGATGGCGGCGCGGCTTTCCGCGGATTCATGCGGCACCAGATGGCCGGACGCGACCCAGGCGATCGCCCCCACCACCAGACCGACCGCAACGACACGGCTCGCTTTCATTGTCCCTCTCCAGAGCCGCTCGCGCGCGCCCAGCCGGGCTCCGCATTCCGCCCGCTCCCGCGGTCAAGCAGCATGTATTTCGTGACGTCGAAGAACATCGGCAGCACCGCCTCGGCGTCGAATTTCGGATCGACCGCGCGCCGCCACCACACGCCGTCGGCGATAATCATCAGCATCTCCACCGCGGCGCCGAGATCAGCGTCGCGCGAGATATCGCCTCGCGCCTGCGCAGCCTGCAGCATGGTGACGAGCCGGTCTTTCACATCGGCATCGAACTCGTTCATGATCTTCGAGATGGTTGGATTGCGCCGGCTCTCAGACATGATTTCCGCGCACAGCCCGACCTCTTCGGCCGAACGCTCGACGAAGTGATGGCGAGCGAGGGCCGCGAAGGTCGAGAAGAAGTCGGTCGAGAATTGCGCGCTGGCCAGCTGCGCTGCCACCTCGGCGCGGTCACGCTCGGTGATGCCGAGGATGATCGCTTCCTTCGACGGAAAGTAGCGATAGACGTTGCCCGGACTCATCCCGGCTTCGGCGCAGATCTGCTGCATCGACGTCTGGTGGAAACCCGTCCGGGCAAAGCACCGCTGCGCCGCGTCGAGGATTTCCGAGCGGCGGTCGGACCGAAGCTGGGCACTGGCTTGGCGCAAAATTCCCCCCACCGGTTGCGGCGCACATAAAGCGAATGAATGTTCACTCTATAATTGGGTGGGATTTGGGCAAGTCAATGGCGACCGGGTCCAACTTTACGTTGCTTTACAATGATTTCGGCGGCTGCGGCCGGATCGCAACTGGACCGCTCCGCCTGGCACCAGCGCGGGCTGCGATGGGTCGGCCACTGGCCGAGCCCGCCATTGGCCCGGTGCCGGCACGGAACTGCCATCATTGCGTCCTTTGGCGTCGCTTAGAGTCGGAATCAGGCGCGATCGGGTCAGCTCGGGGACGGGAGAAGCGAACTATGTATCGGTCAGTTTTTGCGGCGGTGAGCATTGCGCTCGCCACGACGAATCTCGTCACCATGGGGAATGCCCGGGCGGCGGAACTCCCCCTCAAACAGGTCATCCTGTCGAATTCCGGCCTTGCCCAGTTCACCCATGCCGGGCCGGTGACCGGAAACTCCACCATCGAGCTGCCGGTGCGGCTCGACCAGGTCGACGACATCCTGAAGAGTCTGACCGTGTTTGACCGCGAAGGCGCGGTTGGCACTGTCTCGCTCCCGGGCAAGACACCCTTGCCGGAATTGTTCCGCGACCTGCCGTTTGGACCGGAGGCGCTGAACTCATCGCCGGACCTGCTCAATGCGCTGGTCGGCACCGAGATCGAGATTTCGGGCCCGGTCAACGCCAAGGGCCGGGTGTTCCGGGTGGTGCGCGAGCAGGTCACCCTGCCGAATAACGGCGGCACCACCGCGCGGCATCGGTTGACGCTGATGACGCCCGCGGGTCTCACCCAGGCGGTCCTCGAAGAGGTGACCGAACTGCGCTTCACCGACCCGCAGACCCGCCAGCAGATCGAGCGGCTGCTTGCAGGACTCACCGAAAACCGCGCCAAGGATCGCCGCACATTGTCGGTCGGATTCCTCGGCGACGGCGCGCGCGATGTCGCGATCAGCTATGTGGTCGGCGCACCGGTCTGGAAGACGGCCTATCGGATCGTGCTGCCGAAGGACGGCGGCAAGGACGGATCGAAAGCGCGGCTGCAGGGTTGGGCTGTGGTCGAGAACCTCACCGGCGGCGACTGGAAGGATATCGATCTGACGCTCGTGTCCGGCAATCCGGTGGCGCTGCGCCAGCCGCTCTACACCGCATTGTTCGCGAGCCGTCCGGAAGTACCGGTCTCCACCAACACGCGAGTCGTGCCGCGACGCGACGACGTGCAGGAGAAAGCTGCACCATCTGCCCCCCAGGCGCGGTTCAACGCTGACCAGATTGCAGGCGCCCTCGCCGCGCCGCAGCGACTGACGCGCTCCGCTCCGTCGATGGCTGCGCCGGCGCCGGTTGCGCCCGCAACCGCCGGACCCGCAGCTCCGCCGGCCCATGCAGCCAGCGCGGAAGAAGCGGCGACCCAGCTTACGTTCCGCTTCCCGGCCAAGCTCTCGCTTCCGACCGGCCATACCATGATGGTGCCGTTCATCGACCGCGAGATCCCAGTGACGCGCATCTGGCTGTATCAGCCCGACGTCTCACTCAACCGGCCGCTCGCGGCGGTGCGGCTGAAGAATGACGGCGACAGCGCATTGCCGGCCGGGGTTGTCACTGCGTTCGAGAATACCGCGGACGGTGGCACCAGCTTTGTCGGCGATGCGTTGCAGCCGCTGACGCCAAGGGACGCAACGCGGCTTGCGACCTTCTCGCTCGACACCAGGACCGCGATCCGGCGCGACGATCGGGGCATCCGCCAGAC
>JAEZBA010000213.1 GCA_023430245.1 Pseudomonadota bacterium | reverse complement strand
GAAATATAACGTCTGATTACTTCAGATCGTTGAGGGTGGTGTCGAAGGAGAGCTTGGCGATATACGCCTCGCCGCACCACTTCGATGTCGGTGCGCCAGTGGCCGTGAAACCGCTGACATTGCCGCTCAGGAGGCTGCAGTTTTCTTCCGACAGATCCGTGTCGTGATAGCGCAGGTCGAGGGTGAGCGCCTTGTAGGTGAAGCCGATACCGGCGTTCCAGTAGGTGTAATCAGGCAGATCGGAGGCCGGAAGAACGAGCGTCTGCGTTCCGAGCCAGTAATGCGCGAGCTCGCCGGACACATAGGCGCCCCATGAGCCAGCGGCCGGGAAAGTGTACTTCGCAGTACCGGAGAGATAGGTGCCGGTTGCACCGGTCTTCAGCCAGTCATCCGCATAATACACTGCGGCGCCCAGGGTGAACTGATCGGTGACCGCCCAGGACAGCTTGCCGTAGACTTCCCAGAAGTCGGTATCGACCGGGGTGGTGACGCCAACGATGCCTTCCTTGGGATAGTGGTAATACCAGATACCGAAGTCCCAGCTCAGCTTACCGGTGGTGAGCCGGACGCCGCCGTAATAATCGATCTCGGCGGTCGGGTTGGTCGCGAGGTCGACGCTGATACCGGCGATCGCGGCATAGAAGGTGACCATGTCGCTGGCCTTGTACTGGCCCTCGAAATACGCACCCGCCGACGGACCGCGGTCGGACTGCGAAATACCGCGGAAGTTGTAGTCGGTCATCACCGCGCCGCCGATGGCGACATTCCAGGGATTGACCGCGACAGGCGCCGGCGGCGCCTTGTAGACAGGCGCGATATCGGCGGCGAGCGCCGGCGCGGCGGTCACTACTGCCGCAGCAACAAACGCCGGCAGAACGAATTTCTTCATGGTTAGCCCCTTCGAATTGACGCTTTCAGTGCTTGAGGCTCGCTGATCGCTTCCGATCGAAACCAACCCTCGAAACACCACCCCCTGCGCTTGCACCTGCAGTTGCGTCCATTCGGCACAGAAGAAAGGTTATCGCCAATGCGAACTTTTGCGCATCTGCTGCCTTTTTGGGCGATCAGGGCCAAAAAGGGCCCGGATTCACATATCGCCGTCACAATTCATTATCGCTGTTGCAGAAGCGCAACGAAAAAACGCCGGAAAGCCCGGGGCTTTCCGGCGTTTTTGGAAGGTTTTCAACAATCCGGGCGCGATCAGGCGGCCTTTTTCCGATTCGCCTCCAGCCGTTGGTCGACCAGCGCAACCTGGGCGTCGATGGCCGGCAGACTCAGGCCCTTTTGCTTGGCGATCAGCTACACCAGCTTGTCCGCCCGTTCGATGAATTGCGCCCCGTTGGTGAGGGCGCGGGCCGCCGAGGCCGGACGCGACAGGCTTTGCGCCGCGGCGGCGTATTTTTCGAACGGGACCAGATCGTTCGGATTGGCGCCGAGCGTCACCACCAGGTCGTTCACGAAATTATAGACCGACCGCGAGGTCTCGATATCGCTGTGCACGGCTTCCTGCGCGGTACGCATGCCGTCGGTCGTGATGCACCGGTAATTGCCGGCCAGCAACATCGCCCATTTCGCCAGCGGCACGAACAGCGAATCATGAACCCGCAGCTTGACCGGCAACTCGATCGGGGTGCCGTCGCCCGGATCGAAGCGGATCGCGTCGATCTCCTTTTCAAGCTGACGGAGGATCGCCGTGTCCTTGTCATCGTCGAACTTGGCGACCTTGAAATTGGTCGGCAGCGTGACCTGCAGCACATTCGCTTTCTCGTCCGGCGGACGGATGGCCTGCGGGTCGGGGCTGCAGAGGGTCAGCTTACCGGGATCGAAATTGTCCCACACGCTCGGATCGGTATAGGCCGGCTTCAGGGTGTCGGCATCGAGACCCGGGATGCGCCGCATATAGGGCAAGGGCGGCATGTTCATGATCGACATGCAGGGCACGCGCGACTTCGCCACTGCATCGAGCAATTCGCGCACGCCCGGCGAGCGATATTGCGGCTCCTGCATCGCCAGACCGACCAGATCGTAATCGGCCGGATTGACGCCGGCCGCACCGCCGGCGGTCACCTTGCCGGGCAGCTTGCGCGAATCCAGCACCACCGGATCCTTGCGGCCCTTGACCGGTAGCCGCACGACGAATCCTTCCGCATTGATCAGATCGGCTTCCGCGGGAAGGCAGACGTGATGGATCTTGTTGCCGCCGAACAGCATCTTGGAGGCGAGCAGCGAGCCATAGGCCGCGCCCAGAATGAGGATGTTGTACGCCATCGTTGAACCTCCCGATTGTCGTGGTTGCTGTTGGGCGGAACCGCCGCCGCGCCGGCGCGATGCTATTCAGCCGGGGGCCCCGATGCAATGCGGCCGACTCGCGGCGAGCAAGGAGACGCACCGCGCGCGACCCGCATGAAAGACGTCAAAAGCGAACGGCCCGGCCTGCATCGCAGACCGGGCCGCTGCAATCGCACAACGCGAACGGTTCTCAGGTTCCGCTATTGTCGTTGGAATCGCTGAAGGGCTTGTATCCGCCCATATCGTCCGAGGGCGCAGCAGCGGGTTCGGACTCAGGCATCGGCGCCGGAGCGATGGCCTTCGGCGCAGCGCGCTTCGCCCGCTTCTTCTTAGGCGCTGCGGCCTTTTTCGGCGCCGCCTTTTTCGCTCTGACCGTTTTCGCTTTCTTGGCCTTTTTAGCCTTCTTGGCTTTCTTGGGTGCGCTCTTCTTCGAGCTCTTCTTCGCGCCCCGCTTCTTGGCGAGGCTCATTTTCTTGGCTTTTTTGCCCTTCTTCGCCGACTTGGCCTTTTTGGCCTTTTTCCCCTTCTTCGCCTTCTTCGCCATGACTTCTCTCCGAAAAGGTTGCGCTAGGCTGCCGTCAGGCTGGTGCCGAGGACTTTGCCGCCGTCACCAGATTCCGCTCGTCCGGCCTCGCTTGCGCGCCGCCGGACAATCCCGCCGGCTTCGGGCCTCCCGTGGCCCAATCGATCAACTCGACCGGGTGAACCACCGGTATCGCCGTTCCCGATGCGATCTGAGTGATGCATCCGATATTGCCTGCCGCGATCACGTCGGGACTCAGTTGAGCGATGTTTGCAATCTTACGATCCCTCAGCGTCTGCGCAATCTCGCTTTGCAAGATATTGTACGTTCCTGCCGAGCCGCAGCAGAGATGACCCTCGGGTATGTCCTTCACGATGAAGCCGTGACGGGTCAGCAAATCCTTCGGCTGGCGCACGACCCGTTGGCCATGCTGGAGCGAGCAGGCGGCGTGGTAGGCGACCGTCAGCCCGCTCGGCTGGACCGGCTCGCGGGCTGGCAGGGCGGCAAGATATTCGCTGATATCCTTGGCAAGGGATGACACCCGGGCCGCGCGGCCGGCATAGGCCGGATCGGTCCGCAGCATGAAGCCATAATCCTTCACCGTCGTCCCGCAGCCCGACACGTTGATCACGATGGCGTCGAGCCCTTCACCCTCGATCTCCTGCATCCAGAGGTCGATATTGGCTTTGGCCTGGCTGTGCGCCTGATGCTCGCGACCCATGTGATGAACCAGCGCACCGCAGCATCCTTCGCCGTCCGGCGTCACCACCTCGATGCCGAGGCGGTTCAGAAGCCGGATGGTGGCGGCGTTGACACCGGCACCGAGCACCCTGTTGGCACCGCCCTGCAGCAGCGCGACCCGGCCCTTGCGCTGGCCTTGAGCCGGGTGGATGCGGCGCTGCGCAAGCTGCGGTGTCACCGCCCCGCCCGCGGGGGCGAGCCGCAGCATCGCCGCGAGCGGCTTCAGCCCGACCGCCGACATCAGGCCGGCAAACGGTCGCGCCAGCGGAGCGAGAGTCAGCGCGGCACGCAGCCGCGCCGGATAGGGCAGCACCGCCGCCAGCAGCGAACGCACCATCCGGTCGCGCCATGGCCGGCGATAAGTCTGCTCGACATGGACGCGCGCGTGGTCGACGAGGTGCATGTAATGCACGCCCGACGGACAGGTGGTCATGCAGGCGAGGCAGGACAGGCAGCGGTCGATATGCTTGACCACGTCCGACGTCGCCGGCCGCCCTTGCTCCAACATGTCCTTGATCAGATATATGCGCCCGCGCGGCGAATCGAGCTCATCGCCCAGCAGCACATAGGTCGGACAGGTTGCGGTACAGAAGCCGCAATGCACGCACGCCCGCAGGATCTTGTTGGATTCGGCTGTTGCGGGGTCGGCGAGTTGTGCCAGCGAGAAGTGCGTCTGCATGCTCAGCCTCTCCACGCGCGCCGCTGGGACTCCCTCCCCCTGCAGGGGGGAGGGTTGGGGTGGGGGTCATCGTGGTCGTGAAGAGTAACCCCCACCCGCCTGCCCTCGCTTCGCGACGGCAGTCGACCTCCCCCTTGCAGGGGAAGGTGAGGAGCAGAGGACTTTTTCAACATGCTCATACGGTCAACTAAACGCCCGCCCACATGCGGCCGGGATTGAGGATGCCTTTCGGATCGAAGCTATCCTTCACGCGGCGCGTCAAGGCGGCCAAGCCCTCGTGTTGCGGCTCGAACACCGGTACCGCGGCGCGAACCGCCGCAGGCGCCCTGATCAGGGTGGCGTGGCCGCCGCTGCGGGCGACCGCCGCTCGCAGCGCGGCGCTTCCCGCATCGTCCGAATGCGGCAGCGCAACCCAGACCAGTCCGCCGGCCCAATCGAAGTAATACGCGCCGTTCTGCTTCGCGGCTTCGGCCGCGATGTCCGCGCCTTGCATCGGTGGAACGGATACTCGCCACACCGCACGGTCATCACCGGTGAAGGGCAGCACATCGCGGATCGCCTGCCATGCCATCCGCGAACGCTCCTCCGCCAGGGATTCCACGATCCCATACGGCTTGAGTAGCGCGGCCAGCACGGCGACGCGATGCGACACCGAAGGCGCCACACCTTCGAGACGCAGCAGGGGTGCGGACCGGCCGCCGAATAATCCCTGCAGCTCGCCTAGCGCCTCGACCGGCAGATGCGCCGCACCCGACACCTCGCAGGACGACCCCATCGCGTCAGCCATCGCCTGCACGGCGCGACGGTCATCGAGGTCGGTCAGAAATACGGTTGTTTCGGTTTCGGCGCGGGGCAACGTCTTGATGGTGACATCGGTCATCGCCCCGAGCGTGCCCCAGGAGCCCGCCATCAGCTTGCAGAGATC
>JAEZBA010000199.1 GCA_023430245.1 Pseudomonadota bacterium | reverse complement strand
ATCCTCACGCGTATAATCGATGACCCGGTCTGCGCCGAGCGAGCGAAGGAGGTCGACATTCGCAGCGCTGCACACACCGGTGACGCTGGCGCCGAAATGCTTCGACAGTTGCACGGCGGCGCTGCCGAGCGTCCCGGAGGCGCCGATGACCAGAACCGCCTCGCCCGCTTTCAGCTTCGCACGGTCGCGCAGGAAATCGAGCGCGGTGGCGCCGCCGAAACACATCGCCGCAGCTTGTTCGAAAGACAGAGCGTCGGGCTTGCGGACGATCCGGTCGCTCGCCTTCATGGTCCGGTATTCGGCATGGCAGCCGTTCGGAAAGCTGGGATAGCCGATCACGGCATCGCCGGCCTTGAAGTTTGTCACGTCGTTGCCGACGGCCTCGATCTCGCCGGCAAGTTCGGTCCCGAGAACGGGATTGCGCGGCCGCGTGAATCCGAAAATTGCACGCACCATCAGGCCCATGCCGCGCGGCACGGTCAGGCTGCGGACCCGCCAGTCACCCGACGACACGGTGGTCGCGCGGATGCGGATCAGGACCTCATCCGCCTTGGGTACGGGCTTTTCGACGGTCTCGATCCGCACATTTTCGGGCGGACCGTAGTCCCGGCAGACGGCTGCTCTCATCATGGCCATGACGATGCGCCCCGATCGTCACGCCGCGATGATTGCGATCAGCCGGCCTTCACCGCTTCGGCGAAGCGCGCGAAGAAATCGTCCGCCATCTTCTTGGCTGCGCCGTTGATCAGGCGCTGGCCGAGCTGGGCGAGCTTGCCGCCGATCTGCGCCTCCACGTCGTATTTCAGCAGCGTGCCCCCGCCCTCGTGGTCACTAAGCTGCACACTGGCGCCGCCCTTGGCGAAACCGGCAATGCCGCCGTCGCCCTGCCCCGCAATCTTGTAGCCGTTCGGCGGATCGATATCGGTCAGCTGCACCTTGCCTTTGAACTTGGCTTTGACCGGCCCGATCTTGTTGACCGCCACCGCCTCGAATTCGTTCTCGCCGATGACGTTCAGTTCCTCACAGCCCGGGATACAGGCCTTCAGAACCTCGGGATCGTTGAGCTTCGCCCAGACCACATCGCGCTTCGCCTCAAGCGGAATCTCACCGGTCATCGTCATCGCCATCGGCGGTCACTCCATTTCAAAAGAAAATCAGGCTGCGGCCACGTAGTCGTCGATCGGCCGTACGATCTTGCCATCCACGATCGGCAGGCAATCGGGCGGAAAATCCTGGCGGATGCGTCCGCCCGCTTCACCCACCTTATCAAGAAAGCGCGGCAGATGCGCCATAGCACCGGTCGGCAAATCGTGCAGCACCATCAGCGTCCAGTCCTGCGACCGGCAATGCGCGAGGGCAGTATCGACCCAGCCGTCCGGATCGGCCCAGTCGCGCGGGATCGAATTCCACAACACGCAGGTATAGCCGCCACGTTGCAGGTAATCGGCCACAGGTCCCGACATCAGCCGCCGGTCGAGATTGCCGCCACCGCCGAACGGACGGAAATACCGGTGCGGATGGATGAGGCCCGCCATCGTCTCCTGGGTGCGGCCGATTTCGCGCTCGGCGACATCGGTTCCGGTCTGCTGGCCGAGCGGGACCGAGTGGGTCCAGGAATGGTTGCCGATCCAGTGACCCTCCGCATGCGCGCGCTCCGCGCATGCGCGGTTCTCCGGCTGCATGAGTTTCTGGCCGATGACGAAAAACGTGGTCTTGATGTCCCGGCGCGACAATTCGTCAAGCACCGTCGGGGTCACCGCCGGTTCTGGGCCGTTGTCGAAGGATAGCGTCAGATCGAACATGGCGGCGGTATCGCCGATTTCGATATGGCGAAGCAAGCCTGTTGGAACCGGCTCGCGGACTTGGCGGCTGTGCGCGCACCGCATAGGGTGCGGACCCAAATTCAAGGTTCTATCCATGTCCACGCCGCTCCTTCCCTCCGCACTCATGTCGCCGCTGTTTTCCCGCGCGGCCATGCGTGAAATCCTGTCCGACAACGCGCGGCTCAATCGCATGCTGCGCGCCGAGGCCGCACTGGCTGCGGCCGAAGCCTCGATCGGCGTGATCCCGAAAGGCGCGGCGAAGCCGATCGCGGACGCCTGTCACGCCAAGCTTTACGACATCGGCGCGCTCGGGCTGGCCGCAGTCTCGGCCGGCAACCTTGCGATCCCGCTGGTCAAGGCGCTCACCGCCGAAGTCGCAAAAAAAGATCCCGAGGCCGCGCGCTATGTGCATTGGGGCGCCACCAGCCAGGACATCATCGACACCGCGCTGGTGCTCGAATTGCGCGCGGTGATCGACGACCTCACCACCGAGCTCGACCGTGCGATCCCTGCCTTCACCACGCTGGCCGAAAAACACCGACATACAGCGACGGTCGGACGTACCTGGCTGCAGCAGGCCCTGCCGATGCCGTTCGGGCTGAAAGTCGCGGGCTATGCCGCAGCATTGACGCGCGCGCGCGCACGGCTGAAGCGCCTGCGCAACGAAGCGCTGGTGCTGCAATTCGGCGGGGCGACCGGCACGCTCGCAGCGCTCGGCGATCGCGGGCTCGATGTCGCCGTCGCCTTAGCCAAGGAACTCGACCTACCGCTGCCGGACGGACCTTGGCACACGCACCGCGATAGGCTCGCCGAAGTCGCGTCTGCGTTCGCGATCCTCGCCGGCACCTGCGGCAAGATCGCGCGCGATGTCGCGCTGTTGATGCAAACCGAAATCGGCGAAGCCTTCGAACCGGCTGGCGAGGGCCGCGGTGCCTCCTCCACCATGCCACATAAGCGCAATCCGGTGGCGGCGGCGGCGGGGCTCGCCTGCGCGGCGATGGCGCCGCAGTTTTGCGCCACCATCCTTGCCGCGCAGGTGCAGGAGCACGAACGCGCCGCCGGTGCATGGGCGGCGGAATGGCCGACCTTCCCCGCGCTGGCGCTCGTCACTTCGGGTGCGCTCAATGCCGTTGTCGATATTGCCGAGGGGCTCGATGTCGATGTCGAGCGCATGCGCGACAATCTCGACATCACCGGCGGGCAGATCATGGCCGAGGCGGTCGCCTTCAAGCTTGCGGAAGCGATCGGCAAATCAGAGGCCCACAAGCTCGTGGAAGAGGCCAGCAAACGCGCGCATGCCGATAAGATATCGCTGAAGGACGCGCTGGCCGCGGAGCCCAGGGTTACGTCGGTCGTCCCCGCGGGAGAGCTGGCGAAACTGTTCGATCCGATGAGTTATCAGGGCGTGGCGCAAGCATTCATCGACCGGCTGGTGGCCACAGCGAAGGCGAGCCGGTGATGATTTGTGCCCGACGCGACAACCGCTTTTCTTCACCTCCCCCTGAAAGGGGGAGGT
>JAEZBA010000171.1 GCA_023430245.1 Pseudomonadota bacterium | reverse complement strand
CCCAAGCGCGAGCCGATCAAGATTCCGGTGAATGCGAGCGGCTGCAGGTCGGCACGCGCGCCGGGCAAGCCCTATTTCGTTGAGTTCCGTTCGCGCACCGCGGTCAGCTACGGCCACACCTTCGTTCTTCACGGGCGGCTCGGCGACGGCAATCGCTTCGCGAGCTACCAGATCGCCGGCCTGCATCCGAAGGGCGACGATCCCAACGTCTACATGCAGGGCATGATGGTGCCGGTCGAATCCGAAACCGGCCCGTCATGGGGCGACCAGGACGAGCAATATCTGACGGCGCGATTCTGCGTGACCCTGACCGAGGCGGAGTACCGCAAGGCGCTGGCCTACATCAAGCATCTGCAGGCGACCAAGAAGACCTGGCACGCGACGACCTATAACTGCAACGCCTTCGCCGCCGACATCGCCCGGCATATCGGCCTCGATTCGCCGAATCCGAACATGTATCTGCCGCAGACCTTCGTCAATCGGATGGCGGACCTCAATCGCGGCGGCAAGCCGAGCAATCCGTTCGCCGCAAGCTTCCCGGGCTTCCAGCAGCAGCAGCCGGCGGCGCAGCCGCAGCGGCGGGCGCCGGCGCAGCGCACCGCGCAACCGGCCACCCAGCAGCGCCAGCAGTAACGGCGGGCTTCAGTTCGTCCATCGAAAGGCCCGCAGCGATGCGGGCCTTTTCTTTTTGTGGTTTCTTTCGGTCGGCCAAAGCCGCGAAAGGCGCTGCCTATTTCGCCGCGGGTCCGATCAGCGACCAGACGGGCTGCCCCAGCGCACCATCCAGCTGCAATGTGAAGCTGCGCAGGAAGGCCGGCGCCTGGTCGCTATAGCCATACACCATCAGCAGGAACAGCAGCGGCGGGATGGCTGCGAGCCAGAGGATCGTCCGGATCATGTAGGCGCGGTGCTCGGCGGCCTGCTTGGGATTGCGATAGTTTGGAGGCGGGTATTGGCTCATGATGCCGACAATCGCGGGAGCGTCCGATGGACACGTTGATTGACGATTTGACCCGGAAAATTCGCGAACTGGAAGCGCAAATGGACGCCCATCTTGCGCAGCGCCGGGCCGAATTGCGGATCGGGATGGAGCGCGGCCGTGTCGTGTTCGAACAGGAAGTGCTGCGCCGGCATCGCGAGCTGAAGACCGCTCTCCTCTCCTATATCTGGAACGCCAATCTTCTGGTCATCGTCACCGCGCCGGTCATCTACGCGATGATCGTGCCGCTGGTCCTGCTCGATCTGTTCGTCAGCGTGTACCAGATGATCTGCTTTCCGGTCTATGGCATCCGGAAGGTCCGGCGCGCGGATTATTTCGTGTTCGACCGGCATCACCTCGCCTATCTGAATGCGCTGGAAAAGCTAAACTGTGCCTATTGTTCCTACGCCAATTGCCTGATCGCCTATGTGCGCGAGATCGCGGCGCGCACCGAGCAATATTGGTGCCCGATCAAGCATGCGCGCCGCGTGATCGGCTCGCATGCGCGCTATCTGAAGTTCGACGATTACGGCGATGCGGAAGGCTTTCGCGAGCACGCCGCGGGTCTGCGCGACGAACTCGCGAAGGAGAAATGATCTGACCGCCCGGCCTGCGTCAGGCCTTGTCGATCTTGCCGCCGCTTTCCGCCCAATCCTTGAAGCCGCCGAGATTGTAGACCTTCTCGTAGCCAAGATCCTTCAGAGTCTTGCCCGCAAGCGCCGAGCGACCGCCGGACGCGCAATACAGGATCACCGGCTTGCTGCGATCGAGGCTCTTGTCATAGGCAGGGGATTCCGGGTCCGCCTTGAACTCGAGCAGGCCGCGCGGAATGTGGACCGCGCCTGCGACCTTGCCGCTTTGCGCCACTTCCATTGCATCTCGGACATCGAGCACCACGGCGCCGTCCTTTTCGACCATGTCGTTGACTTGCGCGGGCGTAATGCGCGGCACGCTCGCATTCGCAGCTTCCATCATCGCTTTTACGCTCGTCGCCATTTGGTTCTCCCGAATGTTTCCAAGGCCCACGGCAAGGCGCCGCCGGCGTCACGTAGTTCGCGGGTCATGTAGTGTGCAGAGGATGGGGGATAAATACCCCCGCATCCGACATTCTTGTCAGATCGTCCGCGGGATGTTCCGTCCGGGCCTCAATACTTCGCGCTGATCGGAAGATCTTCCGCCGGGAACAGCGAGATTACCTTGCAACCCTTGTCGGTGACCACGACCTCTTCCTCGATGCGGGCGCCGGAATAGCCGTCGGTCGCCGGGCAATAGGTCTCGATCGCGAACACCATGCCTTCCTTGATCTCGGTCGGGTGATCCATCGACACCACCCGCGAGATGATCGGCCGCTCGTGCAAGGCGAGGCCGAGGCCATGCGCGAATTGCAGGCCGAAGGCGCTCATCTCGTCGGGGAAGCCGAACTCGCCCGCGGTCGGGAAGGCCTCGGCGATATGCGCGGTCGACGCGCCCGGCTTGATGCGGTCCATAGCATTGTCGAGCCACTCGCGCGCCTTCTTGTAGGCGTCGCGCTGGGAGTCGGTCGCGCGCACCACGTTGAAGGTCCGATAATAGCAGGTGCGATAGCCCATGAAGCTCTGCAGGATATCGAAGAACGCCTGGTCGCCGGGACGGATCAGGCGGTCGGTGAAATTGTGCGGATGCGGATTGCAGCGTTCGCCGGAAATCGCGTTCACCGCCTCCACGTCGTCGGAGCCATGGGTGTAGAGGAACTTGTTGACCTCGGCGACGATGTCGTTTTCGCGCACGCCGGGCCGCAGCTTCTCGTTGATCAGGTCATAGGCGCCGTCGACCATCGCGGCGGCGCGATTGAGCAGCGCGATCTCGTCGATCGATTTGATCTCGCGTGCTTCCAGCATCACCTGCTGGCCGTCCTGAACCTTCAGCCCGGTCTTTTCGAGTTCGAACATCATCGGCGGCTCGATGATGTCGACGCCGAGCGGCATGTCGGCGACGCCGTGCTCGCGCAGGATCG
>JAEZBA010000169.1 GCA_023430245.1 Pseudomonadota bacterium | reverse complement strand
CGGCGCGAGCAGCATCTGTCCTATACGGCGCGCTACAAGGGCTCGGACACGTTCGGTCCGTTCGGTCCCTATCTCGTGACCAAGGACGAGGTGCCGGACCCGCACGCGCTCGATGTGCTGGCCTGGCACAAGGACGAACTGATCGCCGAGGATTCGACCGCCTCTTATACCTATGGCGTGCCGGACGTGATCGCCTACATCACCCGCTACCATTCGCTGTGGCCGGGTGACGTGATCTCGATGGGCACCGCGTTCCGTCCCGGCGTCGCCAAGCGCAGCCTGCATACCGCCAACATCACGGCCTATGGCGGTCCGGTCAGCGTGTCGATCACCGGGCTCGGCAAGCTGGTCAACCCTGTCCGCAAGATGGACGAGGCCGTATCGCACGCGGCGGAGTGAGCGCGCGGCGGCCATAGCGTTTGGCACGGCCACGCGGCGCGGTATAAAGGCGCATGTCCGATACCCCGATCCTGAACTGGCTCCACGATCTCCCGTTTATCGTTGGACTGGGCATTGTTTGCGCGGCGTTCGTCGTGCCGACGCTGGTCGGTTCGTATCTGTTGCAGCCGAAAGTGGCAAAGCTGCTTCGCGGCGAGCGCGAGATCAATACGATCCTCGGCTTCCTGCTTAACGCGTTCGCGCTCTATTTCGGGGTGCTGCTGGCGCTGCTGTCGATTGCGGTGTTCGAAAACCACAACAAGGCCGAGGACGCGGTGGTGCGCGAAGCGGTGGCCATCATCAAGCTGTACCGCGACCTTCACAACTATCCCGAAGACGCGAGACCCGACCTTGTCGCCATCCTCGACAATTATGTCGACGAGGCGATCGGTCCCGGATGGGAATCGCAGGCCGAAGGCAAGGCCAATCCCAAGGAGGTCGCCATTCTCAGCGAGTTCCACCGCGCGCTCGGCAAGTTTCAGCCGTCCGATATCGGACAGGGCGTGCGCTATGCAGAAACATTGCGGGTGATGGACGATTTCGTCGAGGCGCGGCGACTGCGGATTTCGGCGGGCACCAGCTCGATCCCGCGGATCATGTGGTTCGTGGTTCTGATCGGTGCGGCGATGAACACGATCCTGATCTGGATGTTCGACCTGCGGCCGTTCACCCATGCAGTGATCGGCGGGTCGCTGTCGATGTTCATCGCCCTGGTGATCTACATGATCGCTGTGCTCGACGCGCCGTTCAAAGGCTCCTATGGCGTCAAGCCGGACGCGATCTCGGCGGTGCATGCCCAAAGCAAAATGCACCGCTGAGTGAGGGCGCTCTCGGCGCCCGCACTCAGCGGCCGAAATCAGCAGACGTTGGCAACCTGCCATTGCGGCCCATAGGCCGTCATTACCTTCACGTTCCGGTAGCAGCCGTTATTGTAATAGTACGGCGCGGCAACGGCCGCGGCAGCAGCCGCTCCGGCACCGACTGCGACCGCGGCGGGCACGCCCCAGCCGCCATAGCCGCCATACCATTTGCCGTAGCGCCACTTGCCGTTATTCCACTTGCCGCCATGCCAGCCACCGCCGTGCCAGCCGCCGCCGTGCCAGCCACCGCCATGCCAGCCACCGCCATGCCAGCCGCCGCCGCGGGCCTCGCTTTGATCCGGCGCAGCCAGCGCCGCCACGGCCACCACAGCCGCACCCATGATGATCTTTTTCAGCATATCGCACTCCCTGCCGGAGCTGATGATCGCCCCGCTTGATGCAGCGCATGTTCCGATAAAATGATGAGCGAATTTGCTACCGGGAGCGTCCGCACAGCGGCCGAAGGCTCCGATTTTCGTGACGCGATAAACAGGGCGTGAACGAGCGCATGCAGTTTGTCTGCATCGCGCATTGCATGGGTCAGTTGGCCGGATGAAACTCCGAGCCGTTCCAGTACAGCGTCAGGGTGCAGCGCTCGCTGCCGTTGCGCCCGCACAGCGTGCCGTGGATATCGATCCGCATCGCCGGCCGCTTTGCGAGGGTGAGAAACGTGACCTTGCGCGCCAGCTTGTTCCAGACGGGCACGTAGCCCTTGTCTTCTTCCGAGGCGAAGATTTCGGTCTGGCAGCCGCCGGTGCCGCAGAACATGCCGGCCCGTTCGCCGCACTGGAAATGGTCATAGTCCAAAATGTAGTCCGGCTTGCCATCGGCATTGATGTCGCGGATGGTCAGGAAGCCCGGCAGATAAATCGGCTTCTCGTCCGCTTCGCAATCCTTGTTGTTGGTGTCGATCGCCTCCTGCACGATCTTCGGCAGGTTCGGCGGCAGCGTCTGCTGCTTCGGTGCGGATGCCGCGGGGCCGGCAAGTAATCCGGCGGCGAAGGCGACCAGGGCTGCTGTTCGAATGCTCGGTCTCACGCTGGAATCCTCTGCGGGGCGGTTGCGGCCAGCGCACGGACGGCCTCGATGCAGATCGCGTGCGCGGAGGGGTCGCCGGCGATCCGGTGATGCAGGGCGGCGAGCGGGATGGTGGTCAGTTCACCGGTGAAGTCCGGCGCGGCATGCAGGCGGCCGTGGCCGATCGGATTCAGCCAGTTGGTCGAACGGAAACAGATGGCGCGGCGCACATTGGCGTGAAGCGGAGGGCAGGCGAAGGCGCCAAGCGAATTGTATCCGGGCGCCGGCTCGAACGCGATCATCAGGTCCCACACGATATCGCGCGCGCGGGCGGCCATCCGTGTGATCGCATAGACGCCCATCGAATGCCCGATGCACACCTTGAGCGCGGAGGGATGCGCGCGGGCATCCGCCGCGACCTTGCTCTGCGACAGCCAGTTGGCATGCGCCGGCAGCACCGTGACGCCCGCAAGCGCAGCGAGCTTGCCGCCCAGCACATCGAGACCGCGCGAATAGCCCACCCCGCGCGGGAAGGGCGCGCCGATATAACCGTACCAGGAATAGACGCGGATCGACATGCGGGACTGACTGCGGGAGCGACGGCGCATCCTATCACGGCTTGCGGCCCTCGATTCAAGACACAGGGGCCGGCTTATTGTGGCCGCCGCTCGTCGTCGCTGCGCGTCAGCGCATAGACCGCGACCACGAACACGATCAGGAACAGCGCGATCATCGCCTGCACGATGCCGAAATTCGGTGCGTCCTTGGCGACGAACCAGCCGGCGATCACGCCCGCCGGAATCAGGATCAGCCGGATCAGCCAGGCTATCATGGTCGCGATCTCCTTTCGGTCGCGGTGATGCGGATGCCGATGTCCCTATCGCTCCGGTGAGGACGCGCCATGCGCTATCTCAACACGCCGCGCTGCCACCTCGCCAGTGCGCCGGACAGGATTTCCCGCCTTTCCCACTCTGGGCATGCGGTGTCAGCCGCCTCTGGTCCCGCGCCCCGGATTGCGCTTTCGTGCATCCCGGCTAATTTGGCCGGCAGATGACTGACAAGCCGCAGATCCTTGCCGACAGCGCCGCCGCCGTGCTGAACGCCCATGTCGTTGTCCGCTTTTTCGCCGAGGTCCTGGCAACAGGCGACGCCGCGCGCGCGGCCGGTTTTCTCAGCGATGATTTTATCGATCACGATGCCGCACCGGGTGTTGCAACGGGAGCCGACGGCGTGATCCAGAAACTTGCGGCGCTATGGCATGCGTTCCCCGACGGCCGCTTCTCCCTCCAGAGCGTGATTGCCGCGGGCGACAGCGTTGCCGCGCGCTCGGTGTTCACTGGCACGCAACGCGGATATTTCGGGCCGCTGGCGCCGACCGGGCGGGGTGTCAGCGTCGGTTTCTCCGACTGGTACCGGATCGCCAACGGCAAGATCGCCGAACACTGGCACAATTTCGACGAGGCCGGGATGATGCGGCAGCTGGGTGCGGGGCGATGACGTTGGCCGGCGGTAGGGCGCGCGGTATCCGCCATGTGGCGCCGCGTCGCACCGTCACTGGCCGGTTGCGGGCTGACAACCGAACCCGCTATACGGCCGCAATGAGAGCATTCGCCAGCGCGGCCGCGTTGCTTGCGTCGATCGTCCTGCACCCGCAGGCATCTGCTGAAACCGACAGACTTCAGCAGGCCATCACCTACGTGTTCACCGGCAGCATCGATCCGCAGGACACGGTCGAGATCGCCGACCGCAAGCTCTGCGTGGTGGTCGTGTCGGAACCGGACCGCAACCGCCTGGCCCGCTATTATCTCAGCCGGTTCAAGCCGGAGCGCTTCCGGTTCGAGAAGCGCTATGTCGGGCGAACGCCGACCTATCAGCTCTATGTCGAGGGCGACGACGACGTGGTCGAGTTCCTGAATGCGGAGCGGGCGGTCCTGCACGGGCACCGCACCGCGCGCTTTCCGCTGCCGGGAGATATCGACCAGACGCAACGGGCGCTGCAGCTGATTGCCGAGGAATGCAAGCCGGAAAAGCCGAAGCCGTTGTTTTAGATATTCGGTGTCATTGCGAGGACGGCGAGGCGCAGCCGAAGCAGGACGACGCAATCCAGACGCTCGCAATGCCGTAATGATGGATTGCGTCGTCGCACTGCGCGCTCCTTGCAATGACGGTGTGGCTAAACCCCGTGGATCGCGATGGCGAGAATGAACGGGATAATGAACGACACATAGAGCAGCAGCGCCGCGCCCAGCAGCAGGCAGGCCATGCCGAGCCGCCGGTTGGCAATGGCGAGCCCGGCCGCGGCCAGCGCGCAGAGCGGGGCCGCGACGCCGGATGCGAACGCTTCCCAGCGATTGAGCAGCCATTCCGCCTTGCCGCCGGTGAGAGTGACGAACGCCTTCGAGTAGAAGTCGGAAAAATGCCAGAGCGCGAGCGCGGCGACGCCGACAATGGCCGCGCGGAGCAGGGTGCGGGCGGAGGTTGCGATGGTCATTGTCCCTTGTCGCGCGGGATGCGCTTTCGGTTCAATCTGCGGACGATAGTGCGAGATTGCGGGGGGAAGCGACGCGATTTCGCGGAAACGCTGGATCCCAATTTTCGTGCACTTTGTGCCTTCCTTCCCCCCGCCACCGAAATTCTCTAGAACCATTCCGAACCAGCCCGGACCCGCGTCCGGCCGCACTGAAAATCCTAGAGAAATCCACGCCATGAACGCCCCCGTCACCCCGCCGATCCCCGCCTATCGCCACACCCCGCTATTTCCGCTCGGCAAGGACACGACCCCGTACCGCAAGCTGGACGTCTCCGGCGTGCGCACCGAAAAGGTGCTCGGCCGGGACGTGCTGGTGGTGCCGGCGGAGGCGCTGAAGGTGCTGGCGGAGGAGGCGTATGCTGACATCAATCATTATCTGCGGCCGGGCCATCTGCAGCAGCTCCGCAATATCCTCGACGACGCGGAGGCCTCCGACAACGACAAGTTCGTGGCCTTCGACTTTCTCAAGAACGCCAATATCGCCGCCGGCGGCACGCTGCCGATGTGCCAGGACACCGGCACCTGCATCATCATGGGCAAGCGCGGCCGTCATGTCTGGGTGGAGGGCGACGACGAGGCCGCGCTGGCCGAGGGCGCGCGCGATTCCTACCTGAAGAAGAACCTGCGCTATTCGCAGCTCGCGCCCTTGTCGATGTTCGAGGAGACCAACACCAAGTCGAATATGCCGGCGCAGGTCGAGCTCTATGCCGATGGCGACGACGAGTACAAGTTCCTGTTCATTGCCAAGGGCGGCGGGTCGGCCAACAAGACCTTCCTGTTCCAGGCGACGCCATCGATCCTGACGCGCGACCGCATGCTCGCCTTCCTGAAGGAGAAGGTGCTGACGCTCGGCACCGCGGCATGTCCGCCGTATCACTTGGCGATCGTGATCGGCGGCACCTCGGCCGAGCTGAACCTGAAGACCGTGAAGCTCGCCTCCTGCCGCTATTACGACAACCTGCCGACCAAGGGTTCCGAAGACGGCCACGCCTTCCGCGACCTGGAGATGGAGCAGGAGGTGCTGAAGATGACGCAGAGCCTCGGCGTTGGCGCGCAGTTCGGCGGCAAATATTTCTGCCACGACGTGCGGGTGATCCGGCTGCCGCGCCATGGCGCGTCGCTGCCCATCGGGCTCGGCGTGTCATGCTCGGCCGACCGCCAGGCGATGGGCAAAATTACCAAGGACGGCGTGTTCCTGGAGCAGCTCGAGCAC
>JAEZBA010000106.1 GCA_023430245.1 Pseudomonadota bacterium | reverse complement strand
CGCTCCGGATTGCTGCGTTACGGCGATGTCGCCCGCATTGCCGGGGCCATGTCGCGAGCGCGCGATTTCATCGTCACCCCCGACCACCGGCCGCGATCCCTCGATAGCGTCCATTTGCGCAGCCGCTTTGTGAAGCAGCCGCAGCAATTGACCCTGTTCGGATGAGCCGATGTTTGCCGTGACGCTGGAGACCGATGCCGACGAGGCTGCCTTCCGCGCAGCCGCGAAGACCTGCCTCTCGCGCAGTCTGGCGCCGTCCGACATCGCTTTCGTCTCGCCGCAGGAACCGACCTTATTGCCGCCGCTGCCGGCTAACGAGGGTCATCGTGACTGCGCGATCAGCGTACCCCGCAGCTATGCCGAGCTGATGCGCGACGCGATTTGTCACAGCGCGCAAGATCGCTTCGCCCTGCTCTATGACGTGCTGTGGCGCATCATCACCGGCGAGCGCGACCTTGCTGAACGCGCCAGCGACGCGCATGTGGCGCGACTCATCGACTATCGCCACTCGGTCAGGCGCGACATCCACAAGATGCATGCCTTCCTGCGCTTCAGGGAGCGAGAGATCGAGGGACGCAGCGTCTACACGGCCTGGTTCGAGCCGCACCACCATATCCTGCGGCGCGCCGTCCCGTTCTTCGTCGACCGTTTCAGCAACATGGACTTCGTGATCGCGACGCCGCGCGGCACCGCGATCTGGCGCGATAATTCGCTGACATTCGCTCCGCCCGGCCCGAAACCCGCCGATACCGCGCGCGACGACGTGCTGGACAAGTTGTGGCTCACCTATTTCCGCACCACATTCAACCCGGCTCGGCTGCGGCTGAAAACCATGGTCAACCACATGCCACGCGATTACTGGAACAACATGCCGGAAACCGCGCTTATTCCGGAAATGGTGGCCGACGCCGAACGTCGCGTGACCGGAATGATGGACATGATCGCCGACCAGCCCGAACTTTTTGCCGAACGGATTTCGACACGCCGGGCCAATAGCAGTCAGCTTCTGGAGCCGCACGCAGACGGCAGCCTGGCGGCGATGCGTCATGCGTCTGCAACCTGCACCCGTTGCCCATTATACAAGAATGCCACGCAAACAGTATTCGGCGAAGGTCCGCGCGATGCCCCGGTGGTGTTTGTCGGCGAGCAGCCGGGCGACCAGGAAGACCTCGCCGGCCACCCCTTCGTCGGACCGGCAGGGCAGCTTTTCGATCGCGCGTTAGCCGACGCCGGGCTCGACCGCAGCCGCGCCTATGTCACCAACGCGGTCAAGCATTTCAAATACGAGCCGCGCGGCAAACGGCGGATTCACAAGAAGCCGAATGCAAGCGAGATCCAGGCCTGCCGCTGGTGGCTCGATGGCGAACTGGCGTCGATCAAGCCTCAACTCGTGGTGGCTTTGGGCGCGACCGCGGTCCAGTCATTGGCGCAGCGGGCGCTGGCGGTGACAAAAATGCGCGGCCCGTTCGATTTTGCCGGACAGCGCGGATTCATCACCGTGCATCCGTCCTATCTCCTGCGGCTGCCGCGCGGGCCAGGCGACGAGACTGCGAAGCGTGAGTATGACGCGTTCGTTCGGGATCTGAAGCAGATCGGCGAACTGGCGCCGGCGATCCGAATGTAATTCTGGCGTTCAGCTCGCATCGGCCCACAGTCCGCGATCAGACCGACAGCACCGTCAGCGCGCCCGGCCGGATGTCGTAACGAAGCGGGATAAATTCACGTTTCAATTCGCCGTCGGTCGAGGCGAAGGTACGGCGGCGCGTCCTCCCGATCACGACATGGCGCGCGGCGATGGTGCGGATGCCGTCGGTATCGTCGTCGTTGCGCCAGGCGCCGGTGAGAAGGTTTGCGCTCGCCTTCAGCTTGGACAACGCTCCTGCATCCTCGACGATATGAATTTCCAGCATCCCCTCGTCGAGCGCCAGTCGACGCCAGTCGTTGCCGAAGCGGTTGTTGGTGATCAGCACCGCCAGCGCATCGACATGTTCGCGGCGGGTCTCAGTGCGAATATCGAGGGAAAAGGTGCTGGTCCGGCGAAGCGCACGAAGCGCGGCGATGCCGACCCCGACCAGGCGGCCGAGCTTGTGGCCACGCACCTCCTCGCGGGCACGCGCCATCTGACTGAAAAAGCCCAGGCCCGACAGCGTATGGAAATGGCGGCCGTTCAGGCGCGCAAGATCGATCCGCCGGGGCCGGGTGTCGGCAAGCGCCTCGATCGCCTCCTCGATATTGGCGGGGAGACCGAGGTCGCGCGCGAACAGATTCATCGTGCCGAACGGCAGCACCCCAAGCGTCTTGTCGGTGCCGGCTAACACGTGCGCGGCGCAGCTCACCGATCCATCTCCGCCCCCGACAATCAGGGTCGAAATGTCGCTGCGCGCCGCCCGCTCGATCTCGTCCTTAAGATAAGCCGGGCGTACCAGGCGGATTTCGGCGCGGTCGGTGCGGCCTTTCAATGCGGACGCCAGCGCCTCGCGCACCCGCTGCGGTCCGGCATCGATCAACGCGCCAGCGCGCGCATTCAAAAGAACCAGCGTATCGTCCATATGCCCCCGGTGCGTTTATCCCGCTGATGACCCCGGCCGATACCCGGCCACGATGCACCGTCGAATCGGCAGCGGCCTCGCTTCGGTCGTAGCACCGGCAGATGACGGCCGAATTCGGACCGCCGGCAATCCGGATTGCTCAATGCACTCAGGGCGCTTTTGGTTCGACCCCTTCCGCGGGGCCGCATTTGACCGCGAATTCGTCCCGCACCTTTACGAACGAGGGCCGGTTCATCCGGTTCTCGTCGAGTTCGTCCAGCATGCGCAGCGCGAGATCGCGGCAGAACTCGCGATCGGCCACAGGCTGTGCCGGGATCGACCTGGCCTTAGGTGTGCGCGCCGGTCCGCAGGTGTCGACCACGCCACGGACGGCATGGGCATATTCACCGGTCTTTTCCTTGCCGTCGTCGAGATAGGCGATCAGGGCCTGGGCGCCAATCCGACAGGGACCGAGCCCGGATCGCGGCTCCTTCTTGGCGGCCTCCGCCGGAGCGCACCACAGCACCGCTCCCGCAAGCAGCAAAGCGTGGCGGATCATGCCTGGTCCTCCCGCGCAATCGGACGCGGACGCCCCTCCTCGTCGATGGCGACGAAGGTGAAATTCGCGTCGGTGACCTTCTCGTGATGATGCGTCATGAACCGGCGCGCCCAGGCCTCGATATGGATCTTCATCGATGTCCGTCCGACCTTTTCAAGCTCGGTATAGACCTCCAGCACGTCGCCGACCCGGACCGGACGGATGAAAGTCATCGCCTCGATCGCGATGGTCACCACGCGGCCCTTGGCGCGCTCGACGCCGGCGATCCCGCCCGCCTGGTCCATCCGCGACAGTACCCAGCCGCCGAAGATATCGCCGTTGGCATTAGTGTCTGCCGGCATGGCGATGACCCGCACGGTGAGTGCGCCGCGTGGCTTGGAATCGTCGGCCATGATGTCCCCCGCTGGTTGAGCCATGCCACGGCGCCGCGTATCCCGGCAACGGCGATATCAGCCCTGATTGCAACTCTCCTTAAAGTTGTATATATTATATACTCAACCAAAGGAGGGGCGCATGGCGGCGCGCGCAAAGACCAAGAAGCGGAAAACAAAACGCAAAGCTTCGGCCGTAATGCCGGCTGCGATGATGACGGTCGTAGACGTTCCTCGCGCCCAATTGCCGAACGTGGACGTGCGCACCACCGGAGCGGTGCCACGCATCCTGAATTGCCTGCCGTCCAGGGAGACCGCAAGCGATTGGCGGATCGATAACGCGGTCGACTCAGGAATGCTGCGCGCTGCCGCGCCCATTCCCGTCAAAAAAGACCTGCGCGAGCCCTGGTGGAAAATCGGCGATCAGGGTGAAACCGGATCCTGTGTCGGATGGGCCTGCGCGGATTCGGTGCTGCGATGGCATTTCGTCAAAGCCGGGCGGATCGGACAATCCGAAATGCTGTCCGTGCGCTTTATCTGGATGGCGGCCAAGGAGACCGACGAATTCACCTCTCAACCAAGCACCTTCATCGAAACCGATGGCACCAGTCTGAAAAGCGCGCTCGATATCGCGCGCAAATACGGCTGCGTGAATGACAAGGACTTGCCGTTCGGCTCCGGCAAACTTTACCCCGGCGAACCGGAAACATTCTATGCGCTCGCCTCGCAGCTCAAGATCGCGAGCTATGTGAACCTCAATCGCAACCCGACTAGCTGGCGGCGCTGGCTCGCCACAAAGGGACCGATCCTGACGCGCCTGAACTGCGACAATGTCTGGATGAATGCGAAAGCCACCGGTGGGACGCTGCAGCAATACGACCCGATGTCCGCGCATGGCGGCCACGCCGTTGCATTGGTCGGGTATGACCAGAACATGTTCATTGTGCGCAACAGCTGGGGTACCGATATCTGGGGCGACAAGGGATTTGCCTATGCGAGCAATGCCTATGCCGCAGCGGCCTTCACCGAGGCATACGGCGTGCACGTGACCTGACCGCACCCGCATCGCTGACCTGCAATTTCTTCAGATGCGCACACAAGATCGTGCTCTTAGAATTTGAAGATGGCTTCGCGAATACGATCTTTGCTGCGCGAGCCGCTGTTCCGGCTTCTCCTGTCCAATCTGGCGGCCGGACTTGCGGCTGCGCTGATCCTGTTTGGCGGATTGCTTGTGCTGAACCCCGCCAATTTGCGGGGCCTCATCCTGTCGGATCAATCGCCGGAGATTGCGCTGCTCCTGCTGCTGTTCGGCTTTCTGCTGACCTTCGGCAGCGCGGCAATGGGGACCGCGATCATGGCGATCGGCAGCCGCGACACGCCACCGTCCGGCGGACGGGGCGCGCACGGACATCGAGGCGGGTTGCAGACCGCTGCCATCCCGGCCAGCAAGAGACGTCCCGAAGCCGGACCATGATAAGACGCTGATCCTTTGCGAACGGAACCGCGGGCTGACTGCCGTGATTGAACGTTCGTCCGGCCGCAATCTTGCGCGGCCGCCAACGAAAGGACGGATCAGATGCCGGCAAAATCAAGGAAACAGCAGATGGCGGCAGGCGCCGCACTGTCAGCCAAGCGCGGCGAGCGCTCGAAGGCGAGCCTGCGCGGCGCATCGCGAAGTATGGCGAAATCGATGACCCAGTCCGAATTGCGCGAACTGGCAGGCACCGAGCGCAAGTCGCTCCCCAAGCGCGCAGCCAAGAAGCGCAAATGAAGAAGCGCAAGTGACGCGGCGGCCAAAGCCGCTCAGTCCCGTCCTTCCCGGCCTGTCTCGACGTGGAACCGGTGCAGGATGCGGTGGAAGATCGGCGCCAGCACGAAGCTCGTGGCGATCAAGATAATCAGGCCGGACAGCAGCGCATAGAGGCCAGCGAAGATCTTGCCGTTCTGGTGCTTCAGGTCGTCGAACACCCCCATGCCGGACAGGATCATCGCGGCGTTGACGAAGGAATCGACGAGGCCCATGCCCTCGAAATACGCATATCCGGCCATGCCGATGGCGAGCCCGAGGCAGGTTAGGCCGGCCCACATCAGCAGCGCCAGACCCATCCGCGCCGCAAAATGACGGCGTGCGATCACATGCTCGGAGCGGCGCTCGAGCCGTGTCAGTCTGGCGAGCCCTGTTGCGGGCCTGCGCTCGGTCATGGGGATGGATCGTCCGATTCGCCTTGCCAGATGATAGGCCAAGTCGGGCGGGCAGACAGCGACATCCACGGCGCGTTGCAGGAAATTATCCTAGGCTTGCGAACCTTGGCGCCGGTGCCGCGTTCTCTGTCTCAAGCACGCGCCGCGTGACAACCGGCCGTAACGGGGAAGTCGGACGCAGCTGATTTTGCCGGTTTCTGGCTGCGGCATCAGCGCATCGGTACGCGCCGTCGTCTAACCCGTTCGCGGCGCGTGCGCTTCTCCGGTGTCCCCGGTAACGCAGCTATTTCAGCTGCTCCGAGAAATAATGCAGGGTGCGCCGGTAGATTTCCGAGCGATTCCACTCGCGCATGACCTCAAAATTCCGAGTGCCGATATCAAAGGGCTGGCCGCGCTGCCAGCCATTCACCTTGAGCAGATTGGCGGTCGAGGCCAGGACATCGGGAATCGAACGGCGCAGGTCCACATGGCCATTGCCGTCATAATCGACGCCATACTTTATATACGACGACGGCAGGAACTGGGTCTGCCCGATCTCGCCGGCATAGGCGCCGATCATCTCCTTCAGCGGCAAGTCCTGGCGCTGAAGGATCTGCAAGGCCGCGAACAACTCGCGCTGGAACAGATCCGTGCGCCGGCAATCATGCGCCAGTGTCGCCAGCGTGCGTACGATTGGGAGCTTGCCCATGTCGGCGCCGTTGTCGGTCTCCATCGTCCAGATCGAGACGATCAGTTCCTTCGGCACGCCGAATTGCTGCTCAACACGCCCGAGCAGCTGACCGTGTTTCTGCATCATCGCTTTGGCGCGCTTGATGCGGGCCGGACCGACGCGGGTGCGGGCATAGTCCTCCCAGCTCTTCTTGAAGGTGCCGCGCTGGCGCCGATCAAATTCCATCACCTTCGGATCGTAAGTGACCCCGCCAAAGGCTTGTGCGATCACCGCCTGGGAGATGCCTTTCCCAGCCGCCTCGCGCGAAAACTCCGCGATGAAGCGGTTGAAATCCCCCCCACATTGAGCGGCGAGAGCGGGAATTGTCAGAAGACAGAGAAGGAAGGGAACGGCAAGAAAACGGGCAGCAATATGGGGTAGCGTCATGGGGCGCATTCAGGGCCTCGAAAAACCGGGCTTCAAATCAGGTTCGGAGGCACTATCGCACGGCAATTGTGGCTTTAGAAGTAACGCCGCCTGGCGAGCCGCGTCCGGAACGGGCGGCCGTTTTGCGGTCCCGTACCCGTTCCGGCGGCAATCATTCACACCGCCTGCGGTTACGCCGCGCGGCGCTGGTGGCGACCTTCGCGCACCTCCTCGATGATCTTCTTGGAGAAGGCATCGAGATCGCCGGGATTGCGCGACGTTATGACGCCGTTATCCGTCACCACCGCGGAATCCTCCCATTGCGCGCCGGCGTTCATCACATCGGTCTTGATCGAGGCATAGGACGTCATCTTGCGGCCGTTGGCGATGCCGGTTTCGATCAGTAGCCACGGTGCGTGGCAGATCGCGGCCACGGTCTTGCCCGCGTCGAAGAACGCCTTGATCAGCGAGAGCGCATTCTTGTCGGTGCGTAGCAGATCCGGGTTGATCTGCCCGCCGGGCAGCACGATGGCGTCGTAATCGGCGGCCTTCACCGCTGACAGCGTCTTGTCGACCTTCACCGGCCGGCCCCAGTCC
>JAEZBA010000103.1 GCA_023430245.1 Pseudomonadota bacterium | reverse complement strand
CAGCTTGCCAGCCTTGTTGCGCACATAGGGGCGATCGAGCCGCTGCGACTTGAGGCCGTCCCACACGTGACGGGTCTTGTCGGAAATCCACTCCTCGTTCACGTCCTCGTTGAGGCGCGGCAGGATGCGCATCACTTCGCGACCGCGGGTGTCGATGCGGATGGCGGAACCGACCCCGTCCATGACATCGACCGACTCGGTCTTGTTCAATTCCCACGGCCGCGCGGTAAACGCATAGGGCTTCGAGGTCAGCGCCCCGACCGGACAGAGGTCGACCACATTGCTTTGCAGCTCCGAGGTCATCGCCTGTTCGAGATACGTGGTGATCTCCATGTCCTCGCCGCGGCCGATGGCGCCAAGCTCGGGCACGCCCGCGACTTCGGTGGCGAAACGAACACACCGCGTGCAATGGATGCAGCGGTTCATCGAGGTCTTGACCAGCGCACCGATATATTTGTCCTCGACCGCGCGCTTGTTCTCCCAGTAGCGCGAGGTGTCGACGCCGTAGGCCATGGCCTGGTCCTGCAGGTCGCATTCGCCGCCCTGATCGCAGATCGGGCAATCCAGCGGATGGTTGATCAGCAGGAATTCCATCACGCCTTCGCGTGCTTTCTTCACCAGCGCGGTGCGGGTACTGACGGACGGCGGCTCGCCGTTCGGGCCGGGCCGGCAATCCTTCACCGCCCAAGCGCAGGACGCGACCGGCTTCGGCGAGCCCTTCAGTTCGACCAGGCACATGCGGCAATTGCCGGCGATCGACAGCCGCTCGTGGAAGCAGAATCGCGGGATTTCCGCGCCGGCCGCCTCGCAGGCCTGCAGCAGCGTGTATTCCGCCGGCACGTCGATCTCGATGCCGTCGACCAAAATCTTGGTCATCGCGCAAACTCCTGCGGCATCACTTTCCCCATAGCCATGCCGTACCTCAAGCCTTCTTCAACAGGCATTCCGGCGCGGATACACCGTTGCGCTTCATTTCCGACGTCACGAAGTCGATTGTCTGCCGGCCGAATGTCTTGAGGAAATCCGGATCGTTGGCAAAGGTCTCGCACAGGAACGGCAATTGCGCCTTCACCTCGTAGGCGCAGGACATCCGCCATTCCGGCTCTTTCGGAAAGGCGTGCATCACTTCGCTGCAGGCATAGAGCAGGTACGACACGAACGACTTGTATTGCTCGAACAGAACCGGATCGCCCGCCTTCAGCTTCGGATAATCCGGCACGCCGAATTGCGGATTGCGGAAGTTGAGATCGGTATAGGCGAGATAGACCTGCCGCGCGCCGCTCGCTCGGTTGTTGTGCCGCACTTCCTGGAATTGCAGCACGATCGCGCCGAAGCCGATCATGGCGACAACCGCCGCCGCGATCTGCGCGAGGTTGCCGTTGCGCTGCCACCACTGGCTTTCGGAGGCCATGGTCCATCACTCCGCCGCCACCCGGACCGGATCGGGATGCGGATTGGCCGCATAGCGGTCGATGCGCTCCTCGATCTCGTGACGGAAATGCGCGATCAGGCCCTGAATCGGCCAGGCCGCGGCATCACCGAGCGCGCAGATGGTGTGACCCTCGACCTGCTTTGTGACATCGAGCAGCTGGTCGATCTCGCGCTTGTGCGCGCGGCCTTGCGCCATGCGCGTCATCACCCGCCACATCCAGCCGGTGCCCTCGCGGCAGGGCGTGCACTGGCCGCAGCTTTCGTGCTTGTAGAAATAGGACAGCCGGGCGATCGCGGCGATCAGGTCGGTCGACTTGTCCATCACGATGACGGCCGCGGTGCCGAGGCCCGACTTGAGCTTCGACAGCGAGTCGAAATCCATCGGGCAGTCCATGATCTGCGCCGCCGGCACCATGCGCACCGACGAACCGCCCGGGATCACCGCCTTCAGATTATCCCAACCGCCACGGATGCCGCCGGCATGCTTGTCGATCAGTTCGCGGAACGGGATGCTCATCGCCTCTTCGACATTGCAGGGACGGTTCACGTGACCTGAAATGCAGAACAGCTTGGTGCCGACATTGTTGGGTGCGCCGAACGAGGCGAACCACGCAGCGCCTCGCCGCATGATGTCGGGCGCAACCGCGATCGACTCCACGTTATTGACCGTGGTGGGGCAGCCATAGAGCCCGACATTGGCCGGGAATGGCGGCTTCAGCCGCGGCATACCCTTCTTGCCTTCGAGGCTTTCAAGCAGCGCGGTCTCCTCGCCGCAGATATAGGCACCGGCGCCGTGATGCACATAGACATCGAAGTCGTAGCCGTTGACGTTGTTCTTGCCGATCAGCCTGGCTTCATAGGCCTGGTCGATCGCGGCCTGCAGACGCTCGCGCTCTCGGATGAACTCGCCCCGCACATAGATGTAGGCCGCGACCGCGCCCATGGCGAAGCCCGCAATCAGGCAGCCCTCGACGAGAAGATGCGGATCGTGCCGCATAATCTCGCGGTCCTTGCAGGTGCCGGGCTCGGACTCGTCGGCATTGACCACGAGATAGCTCGGACGGCCGTCCTTGCTCTCCTTCGGCATGAACGACCACTTCATGCCAGTCGGGAATCCGGCGCCACCGCGGCCACGCAGGCCGGACGCCTTCATCTCGTTGATGATGCCGTCGCGGCCACGTTCGAGGATCTGCTTGGTGCCATCCCATGAACCCCGCGCCCGCGCGCCCTTCAGGCCCCAGTCG
>JAEZBA010000088.1 GCA_023430245.1 Pseudomonadota bacterium | reverse complement strand
AGCATGTGCCGGTCGCTGCGATGACCTATATCGACCAGAAGCGCGTCGAACTCGCCCGTGCGCTCGCCTCCGATCCGCGGGTGCTGCTGCTCGACGAATGGCTGGCCGGACTTAATCCGAGCGAACTCAATATCGGCATCGAACTGATCGCGAAGCTGAGCGAGCAGGGCCGGACCATCATCATGGTCGAGCATGTGATGGACGCGATCCGCTCGCTGTGCGGCCGCTGCGTCGTGATGAATTCCGGTCGCAAGATCAAGGAGGGCGACGTCGAGGACGTGCTTGCCGACCCCGAAGTGGTCGAAGCCTATCTCGGAGACGACGACGATGCTTGAGGTGAAAAATCTCAGCGTCCGTTACGGCCGCCATCAGGCGCTCGATCATGTGTCGGTGAAGGTCGCCAAGGGCGAGGTCTGCGTCATCCTCGGCGCCAACGGTGCCGGCAAGTCGAGCCTCTTGAAGGCCATCGCCGGCACGGTCCGTGCCGAGCCGGGTGCCGAGATCCTGATGAACGGCAAGCCGATCATCGGCATGAAGGCGCATCTGGTCGTGGAGCAGGGGATTGCGCTGGTGCCCGAGGGGCGCGGTATTTTCGGCGAGCTGACGGTTGCGGAAAATCTCGAGCTCGGCGCATTCCCGAACCGCGCACGCGCGCAGGAACGCGCCACGCTCGACCAGATCTTCGCGCTGTTTCCAAGGCTCGCCGAGCGCCGGTCGCAGATCGCGCGCACGATGTCGGGCGGCGAGCAGCAGATGGTGGCAATCGGCCGCGCGCTGATGTCGCAGCCGGAAATCCTGATGCTGGACGAGCCCTCGCTCGGTTTGTCGCCGGTCCTGACCAAGGAATTGTTCCGCTCGCTGGGCAAGATCGCCGAGACCGGCGTCGGCATCCTGCTGGTCGAGCAGAATGCGCGGCAAAGCCTGAAGATCGCCGAACGCGGATACCTCATCGAAGTCGGCCGGATCACCGGCGAGGGCACGGCGCAAAGCCTGATGACCGACCCCGCGGTGGTGAACGCCTATCTCGGTGGCGCGCGCGGCGCCAAGGCTGCGACGACCAAGATCCGTCTCCCGGCGTCGTTCCCGCTGCCGCTCGATCTTGCGTCGGTCGGGCGTTTCATCGGAGCTCTCGCGTCCCGCGCGGGTGCGATCCGAACCGCTTTCGTGCAGGCGCTCCGTCAGGCCGCGCCTTTGCCGAGCGCGTTCGCGGGGCGCTACGATCCGAAGAAGGCTGGCGATCCGTGGGCCGAACTCGACAGCGCCACATCACGAATGGCGCCGTCCAGCGCATCGGTTGCGTCCGACAGCAAGCGCCTCGCCGATCATGCAGCCGAACTCGCGAAGGCGGCGTCGCTGCGCCACGCGCGGCATATTCGCTCATTGCGTGCCACGCGCGAAAACCCATCTGCCTTCGTGGGCCTCTACGATCCGGCAACGGCGCTGATCGAGGTCGATGCGCTCGACCCGGCGGGACTGGCGCGGAACGCTGCGACGCGCATGGCCGATTACATCCGGCAGCGGCGTCTTGCCGCTCCGGTGCCAAGCGCGTTCGCGCGCAAGGGTGAGCGGCCGTCGACCGAGGAAGCCAAGGGCGAGCGCGATCTGCTGCTCGGACATAACAGCCGTGGCGTCGATATCGATGCGGAGGAACCGCAGCCGGTTGCGCCGCCACCTGAACGTGGCGGCATCAATATCGATGCGCTGGTGTCGCGCGCGGCATCGATCCAGTCGCAGCATGTCGCTGCGCGGCGCAAGCGCCTCACCATGGTCAAGCTCAAGCCCGGCGACCTGCCGGATGAGGGCGGGCCGGATACCAAATAGCGGCCGCAAGGCGTAGGATGAGGGCAAAGGCCCAAAAGGCAAGCTTCAAGGAGACCCGACATGGCACGCGTATTCGAAGGCCAGTTCATCGGCGGACGCTCGTCCAGCCGCAAAATGTTCAAGGACTATAACCCCGCCGACAACTCGGTCTGGGCCGAGGTGCCGGATTGCGGCCGCGCCGAAACCGCAGCCGCCATCGAGGCGGCACATGCCGCGTTCGCCGAATGGTCGGCTCTGCCATTCACCAAGCGCGCGCATTATCTCGAAAAGGCGGCCGAGATTCTCGAGAAGCGCCGCATGGAGATCGTCGAGGCGCTGCAGGCCGAGGGCGGCGGCTGGTTCGGCAAGGGCATGTTCGAGACCGGTTATACGGTGGAAGTGTTCCGCGCCGCTGCGGCTTCTGTATGGCAATCGACCGGCGAGGTGATGCCGTCCGAATACGGCAAGCTGTCGATGGCGGTGCGCCGGCCGATGGGCGTGGTGTCGATCATCAGCCCGTGGAATTTCCCGTGCATCCTGTCGTCGCGCGGCTTCGCGTTTCCGCTCGCGGCCGGCAACACCATCGTGCTGAAGCCGTCCGAAGAGACGCCGTATTGCGGCGGCTTGCTGTTCGCCGAAGTGTTCGAGGAAGCGGGCCTGCCGAAGGGCGTGTTCAATGTGGTGACCTGTTCGCGCGACCATGTGCAGGAG
>JAEZBA010000308.1 GCA_023430245.1 Pseudomonadota bacterium | reverse complement strand
GAGGTCGGGCGAAACATAAGCCGGATCAGGCGGATAGGCGACCGGCTCAGGCGGCAGCACCAGCGTCTCCAGGGTGCCCTCGTCGATCAGACCATCGATCACGCCGGCGGAGACGCCCGCCTCATGGGCGATATCCGACTTGGTGCGGACCATCTGATCGGACAGCAGTTTCAGCACGCGGACGCGCGCCGCGGTCATGCGCTGCGGCGCGGGACCCGCGATCCGAATGCCGACCCGCTCACGCGCCGGGCCCTGCGCGCCCATCCGCAGCGCCATGCCGAGCACGGTGCCCCGCGCGCCGAGCGTGTAATCCGCCACCCAGTCGATGAAGCGCCGCAGTTCGTCCTGCAGCGGCGGGATATCGAGCTTGGCGTCTACGTCCTTGAGCTTGTTGTGCAATCCGGGACGGGGCTCGGATTCGCCCCAGACCACGCCGGCATTTTCGTTGGGGCCGAGCGGCACCGCAACGACATCGCCCGCGGCCAGCTCCATGCCCGCCGGCACACGGTAGGTATAGGCGCGGTCGAGCGCGACCGGCAGGATCACATCGACGGTCTTTTGGACGGTTTTCGGCATCATGCGGGGCGAGACTCACCCGATTCCGGGCGCTTAAGGAAGGGTCAAGGGTGGCGGTGGGATAACGACGATATGCTCGAACCCGCCGATGATCTGCCGTTCTCTGCCGACATATCTGCAGAATGTCTGCGATGGTTGGCGTTTCTCGGCAACGAGAAGCGGATGTCGCCGAAAACCGTCGAGGCCTATCGCCGCGACGTCACCCAGTTCCTGTTATTTATGGCGGACCATCTCGGCGGCCAGCCCTCGCTCGCCGATTTCGCCGCATTGTCGCCGCAGGATGTCCGCGCCTTTATGGCGGCCCGCCGCGCCAAAGGCCTCGGCGGCCGCACCCTCATGCGCCAGCTGGCTGGCGCCCGCAGCTTCGCGCGCTTTCTGGAGCGCAATGGCAAGGGCAAGGTCGGCGCGCTCAATGCGGTGCGCGCACCGAAAATTCCGAAGAGCCTGCCGAAGCCGCTGGCGGTGCGGCAGGCCAAGCGCATCTCCGACACGGACTTGCGCGCCGGGGAAGAACGCGAGCCCTGGATTTTCGCACGCGACGCGGCCGTCATGGCGCTGCTCTATGGCTCGGGCCTGCGCATCGCCGAAGCGCTCGGCCTCAAGCGCCGCGATATCCCGGCGTCGGGCAGTGGCGATACCCTGACGGTCATTGGCAAGGGCAACAAGGCACGCATGGTGCCGGTGCTGCCGGCGGTTCTCGCGATGATCCACGATTACATCGCGCTCTGCCCCTACGATCTCCCGGATGACGGGCCGCTGTTTGTCGGCGCCAAGGGTGGGCCGCTGTCGCCGCGCATCATCCAGCTCACCATGGAGCGTCTGCGCGGCGCGCTATCGCTACCCGACACCGCGACCCCGCATGCGCTCCGGCATTCGTTCGCGACGCACCTGCTGTCGCGCGGCGGCGACCTGCGCGCAATCCAGGAATTGCTCGGCCATGCTTCGCTCTCGACCACACAGATCTACACCGCGGTTGACACGGAGAGGCTGCTCGAGGCCTATCACGCGGCGCATCCGCGGGCTTGAGGGTCTTGCGCCTGAACCGAGCCCGTCTGAAAATCTGGCGGTCGCAACCAAGCCTCCGGTCATGCAAAACCGTATCGTCGCCGTCTTCTTTGTTCTTTCTCTTCTCCTTGCCGCAGCTCCCGCTCACGCCAGCGAGGGGCTGAGCTGCGAGGCGAGCGACAAAGCCGTGAAGCTCTCGGTCGAAGCCGGCATCAGCAGCGGGGTCGGCTCCGGCTTCTTCAGTTTCAAGGGCGAACTTGAAATCCTTTCGCCCGGCGTGCCGAAGGATTTCCGCAAGCTCACATTCGGCAGGGACCATCTCACCCAGCAATGGCTCGACGACCGCAATCTCAAGCTTCGGGTCTATCAGGAGCGGGACGGCGAGCCCCATGGCTATGTCGATATCGTGATCGAGGCATGGCCGCGCAAAGGCGATGAGATCGAGTTTCGGGGCGGCTATGCCCTGACAATCTTCGATATTCCGAAGCCAGGAGCGGACGGCAAAACCACAAGTCTCAAGGGCCGGGTGACCTGTTCCGCGGGATAAATATATTGTGTCCCCGATGCGAAATCGTCACCGAGGCGTTATTTCCTGGGAACAGGGAGTCCACGCATATGAAGAACCATGTGGTGACATTGGCCGAGGCGGTCCGGCTGGCCCGGCGAGAACTTGAAACCGTTGGCGATTCCGCCAATCCGTCCTCGGCGGACAGGGCGATCAGGCGCCTGAGCGAATTGCTCGAAAGCGAGGACGTCAATCACGCGCTGGCCGCATTGAATCCGGTCGACGATGCGCCGTCGATCCAGTCAGATCCGCCTGTCAATCTGCGGGTACCCTATCCATGGCGGTCGCACTAGGTCGTAGACTCGCTGCTTGCCGCCGGTTCGGCGGGTGACGAATGATCCGCAGCGGACATGGGCGGGAGGTCGTCTTTAGAGATCAGTTCTTCTTGAGCGCCAGTTTGCGCAAGATCTTCTGGCCCGCAATGCGGCCGGAGGCCCAGGCTCCGGTCATTTGACTGGGACTCATCTTCAGGTTCTGCACAAACGCCTCGCCGGCGAACACCAGGTTGCCGACAACCAGCGGATTGCGGCGTTTGACGCCGGGCAGCATCGCCGAATAGGCCCCCAGAAAATTCGGGTTGGTTGTCCAGTCTGTCATGTGGATGCGGCCTTCTAAATTACTGCGCGCATCGCTCAGGTCCGGCTCGCCCACGCGATCGAGCAGATCGAGCATCTGGCTTTCCATGTCTGCGTAGTGAGATTTTTCTACCAGATCCGACATCGCTCCCGAAGCAAAGATCGTCACAACCGGTTTGCCGTCGGTGCGAAGATGCAAAAGCCAGGCATGATGCTGATCGTAGAGCGTCACAAAGGTGTCGGGTTCGATGCGGCGTTCGATGAAAAACTCGGGCCGTAGCGGCACGAAAATCTTGGTCATCCTGGCCGCAGTCATCCCCGCCAGAAGCGGATCCAGCTGCGCACGCACGTTTTTTTCGAATTGTACGCCGTTCGACTTCAGGGCGCCGATGGAAAGCGTGCTCAGCACGTAGTCGGCTTCGATCGTCTCCGTCGCAGTGACGATTCCAAGGTGGTTTCCGGCCCGCTTGACCGCCTGCACGACACGACGGCGCTGGATGTCAGCCTTGAAATACCGTGCTTCGTCGGCCATGGCAGTAATCAGCTTTGCAATCCCATCCTGCAACTGAAAGCCGCCGGAACCCGCATCATCACCCCAGAACTCATCGCTTGAAACCTTTGCAGCACTGTCGACCGCCATCCAGTTGTTTGCGCGCTCCTCGGCTACGGCGATAATCACGCGCGATTTGGACATCTCGGCCAATTGCCGCAGAGAAATATCTTCATCCGGATGTTGCGCCTTCCAAATCGCATACATCTCATACATCCGGTTCATCGCCCATTCGCGCTGTCCGGACGCCATCGCGCCATCGACAGACGCGTTAAAGCGCCGTGTGGCGGTATCGATGCTGATTGGCCCAAGATCATAACGACGAGCGCAAGCCCATTTGTAGAACGGGTTCCTGGCGCCACCATGAAACCAGTGCGATCCGGCATCGACCTTCACGCCCGTGGATAGCTCATCAGTGCGCGCCCGCCCGCCAATCCAGTCCGCGGCTTCAAGGACAGTCATCCGAGGACGTGCGATCGCCCCGCCGCCTGCGACGAGTGCTTCGACGCCTTCTCCAATGGTGATCGCGGCGGTCAGGCCGGAAATGCCGGCGCCAATGATGACGACATGTGCACGCATGGAATGAAACTCTAAGCTATGTGAGCCGAAACCTCATCCGTATTGGTTGGTTGATGAAATCATTAACGTCAGCTCACCCCGGTGTCCTGACCTTTTCTATTCAAGTCTAAGAGCTGGTTTTGAGGCGGGGAATGCGGCACTCCGACGTCAGTTGGTTGTGCCAACCAATGGACCGTAAAGGGTAATCGGCGCTCTTCCTAAGAACTTGTTGCTTCCGGCGGATAGCTTCGTTTTTTCAGCAACGCGCCGACGAGGTGACCGAGTAGGCGATGTCTGTTCCTGGCCCATCGCGTCAGATCGCTGCGACGCGAAATGTGGCCGCTACCGGGGTATAGCGGAGATCGAGCAATCGGGTAGCCCAACAGATTTATGGGTTCACGGCCTAGCTTGCGGCGGGGTCAATTGCGCTGCCAGCGGGCGCGGAGGTGGCGTATGGCTGCACCCACCACATTGGAGTAATCGTCCGACCAGACACGCTGCGCCGGATCGCGTTCCTGCACCGGCCAGTATTCGGATTTCGCCAGCGCACCAAAGTCCTCCTCGCGCTGAGCCAGCACTGCAACCTACGGCACCCAGAGATAGCGATCGGCATCGTCCTCGGCATCGCCTCCGTCATAGACGCGAGCGATAAGGCCGTTGGCCTCGGCCACACCCGCCACCACCGACGCCAGCTCCAGATTCTTGTTCGAGATGTGCATCGCAATCAGGCCGCCGGGCTTGAGCTTGCGCTGATAGAGCGCAATGGCTTCGCGGGTCAGCAGATGCACCGGAATCGCCGCGCCGATGAAGGCGTCGATCATGATCAGATCGTAGCTTGCATCCGGCGCATTCTGCAGCTTCTGCCGGGCGTCGCCGATCAGGATCGGGGCATCCGGCGCGCATTCCGAAACGAAGTTGAAGAGCGCCGGATCCGACGCGATACGCACGATGTCCGGATCGATTTCGTAGTATGTCAGCGTGTCACCGGGGCGTCGCTGGCAGGCGAGCGAGCCGGTACCTAATCCGATCACAGCATAATCGATTGGCCCCTCCTTCTTCGCATGCACCGCCTTGAACACCTGATCGATACCGAAGCCTTCGTAGAATTCGGAGATCATCTCCGGCCGGCCCTTGATGCGATTGCCGTCGTCGTCGCGCACCTGCTGGGTGCCCTGGCTCGTGGTGCCATGCCACAGCCCGCGATATTGTCCGTCCGATGAATCGACGACACTGAGCACGCCGAAGAAATTGCGCACGACATGGACCGTCTGGTTTTCCCGGAACGACAGGTTGACAATGAACAATGCGGCGAGGATCGCCGCGAACGGCAACGGCGCCTGCCAGAAGCCGACGGTCAGCCCGAGCAGAAGACCGACGATGACATAAAGCGTGCTCCATTGCGGCCGCAGATCGAACGCCAGCGCCGCACCGAGAAACAGGAGACCGCCCGCGAGCGCGACCAGCAGCGCATATTGACCGCTGCCCCGCACCGGCAGCGACAGACCTGGACGGCACAGCACCGCAAGAAGCAGCAGGATCGGATATTCGGCAATCCACGTGAAGACTTGCGGCGCAACCAGCCCGGTGAGGATGCCGCCGATCATGCCGCCGACCGAAATCCACATGTAATAGCCGGTCAGATAACGCGGCGGCGGACGACGCCGCGCCAGTTCGCCGTGGCACATCAGCACGCAGACAAAGAACACGCTGAGGTGCAGGGCGATCGAACTCACGATGGAATCGATCGGGCCCAGCACGAATGCAGCGGCAAGGGCGAGAACGAAAAGCGGCTGCACCTTCACCACCAGCGCATGCGGGATCAGCGGCCGCGTCTGGAACACGATCACGAAGGTGACGAGGTAAAGCGCAAGCGGCAGCACCCAGAGCAGCGGGACGGCGGCAATATCCGTCGCGATATGCGCCGTCACCGCGATCAGCAGACCGGACGGCACAGCGGCGAGAAATACCCACCAGACGATGTCACCCGCACGTGGGCGCGCCGCCTCGTCGGCTTCGGACGCGTTAGCCGTTACGGCTTCGCCGGGGTGGCGTAGCATCAGCAATCCGCACGCGCCAATCAGCAGGATCAGCAGATAGAATCCGCCGGTCCGCAGCCACGACTGTGGCCCGAGCCGGATAAACGGTTCGATCGCGACCGGATAGGAGATCAGCGCGAGAAAGCTGCCGGCATTGCTGGCAGCATAGAGAAAGTACGGGTCCCTCGCCGCCGGATGATTGGTGCGTGCGAACC